>CAZVBC010000230.1:0-11384 GCA_964625155.1 uncultured Pirellulaceae bacterium | reverse complement strand
TTAAGACCACGCGCTGGTCGAGTGGATCGAAACAAATGCTCTCGCCCTGGAATCGTGCAGGCAATTCAAATGTTTGTAGCTTCGAGTTGTTTTGAAAATCCCACTTCGTTTCCACATCGGCTGATTCGAGAGGCCGGGTTAGCATAAAGGCTGGACCGTAGGACGCAAACACGAACTGCCTACCATCGCGCGAAACATCGGCGGCCGTAACCCAAGGGAGTCCGAGCACGCCGATTAGTTTGGCTGTCGCTACATGGCGACCATCCTCAAGAGGAAACGGGGCCTGAAAGATACGAGTGCGAAAGGTCTCCTTGCTGCACAACAACATACACCTAGCCACTGGGTCATAGGCGATGGCTTCACAGTCCATGGCCTCACGACTCGGGTAGGTGACCGTAACAGATCGCTTCACCGGAATTCGCGTAGGAGCCGGCTGATGTTGCTCGAGCTGTGGTTCTTCTGCAAAGTATAAAGTGATTGAGGTACGTTTTTTTTGGTTGTTGCCGCAATCTCCTACGGCCAACCAGTGAGTACCATCCACTGCGAAAGAACACATATCCTCCCAGTCGATTGCCTCAGCGCCGTCTAACCACACTTCACCCAACAACTTGCCGATACGATTGACCGCGAACAAACGCGAACTATCGCCAGAGTCGTTATGCGTCCACAATACGTTTGGATCTCGCGTGGAAACGGCAATTCCACTGCTTTCCGCAACCGCGTTGCTCTCAATGTAGATCACTCCTGCCTTTCGCGGTTTACGATTATCCTCAGTGAAACCGCCCGCAGCCAATAAAACTAAGAATATCGATGCGAACAACAGTAACCAGCGCCATGTCTCAGGCGGCGTACGCAAAAAAGATGTTGTCGGACGAATAGACATCGATAACGCTCTCGAACTGCATCGAATGGCCCACTTCGAGCGAACCGATTAGTTATGTGCAAGCTCAACGATTTAGCAAATTTGTCGGTTTGATAAAAAACGGCGCGAACTCGCAGGGAGCACGCGCCGTCGATGGATCATTTTAGTTGATAGTTTTACTGAACTTAAGCAACCAATTTCAAATTTACGATGGATTTGGTCTAACGCCAAAGTGTGGTCCAAACCTAATTGGTTGCCGCAGCAACCGCTGGCTCTTCAGTAGGAGTACGATGCTCGCCCCGGAAAACAACCCGATTGGGCTTGCCATCGTCGTCCTTGCCCACATCGACAACAATCGTATTCTTGCCTTCAAATGCACCGCGCAAGATATCTTCAGCGAGTGGATCTTCTACCCGTTGCTCGATCGCGCGACGCAATGGGCGAGCGCCATAATCGAGATTTGAGCCTTTCTTGATTAAGAATTCTTTGGCATCGTCGGTTAATACGAGTTCGAATCCGCGGTCCAACAATCGTTCGCGCACTTTCGCCAATTCGAAATCGATAACAGCTTTCAAGTCATCTTTGGTCAAGTGACGGAAAATAATCGTATCGTCCAAGCGATTGAGGAATTCCGGACGGAAGACTCTTTCAATCTGATCCATTACACGTTGCTTCATACTCTCGTAGGAACTATCCCCGTCCGGTTTCTGAAAGCCGAACGCGGATTCGTTCTTGATGGCGTCGGCACCCGCGTTCGTCGTCAATATCAAGATTGTATTCCGGAAATCGACATTGCGACCAAAACTGTCCGTTAGTCGCCCTTCCTCCATCACTTGCAGTAGCATATTGAAGACGTCAGGATGAGCCTTTTCAATTTCGTCCAGCAGGACGACCGCATATGGACGCCTACGGATTTTTTCGGTCAACTGGCCACCTTCTTCGTAGCCGACGTAACCTGGAGGCGCACCAACCAAGCGACTGATATTGTGTTTCTCCATATACTCGCTCATGTCGATATGCACCAAGGCATCGGAATCGCCGAACATGAACTCAGCTAACGCTTTGGCCAGCAAAGTCTTGCCGACGCCCGTTGGTCCCGCAAAGACAAAGCAACCTGTGGGTCGTCGAGGATCTTTCAGTCCGCTTCGGCTGCGGCGCACTGCACGCGCGATTGCTGAAACGGCTTGATCCTGGCTAACCACTCGCTTGTGCAGTTCTTCTTCCATCTTCATGAGCCGCGAACTATCTTCGGTACTGAGACGCGTTAGCGGGATGCCAGTCATTTTGGAGACGACTTCACAAATGACTTCTTCATCGACCAACCCATCGGACTCGCGACTCTTCTCGCGCCATTGGCGAGTGATCGTTTCTTTTTTCTTGCGCAACTTGTCGGCTTGGTCGCGCAATGCTGCCGCTTTTTCAAAGTCTTGATTCGCGACGGCATCCTCTTTATCTTTGTTGAGTTTCTCGATGTTCTCGTCAATGTCCTTCAAGTCGGGTGGTTTGGACATAGTTCGCAGGCGAACGCGCGCACCAGCTTCGTCGATCACGTCGATGGCTTTGTCCGGCAAACAGCGGGCGGTTATATATCTTTCGCTCATTTCGACCGCAGCAACCACAGCTTCGTCGGTAATCTTAACTCGATGATGTTCCTCGTATCGTTCCCGCAAGCCCTTAAGAATGGCAATGGTTTCATCCTTGCTGGTTGGTTCCACAATGATCTCTTGGAACCGACGAGCTAGCGCATTGTCCTTTTCGATGTACTTACGGTACTCGTCCAGCGTGGTGGCACCAATACATTGAATTTCGCCGCGCGCCAGCGCTGGCTTGAGCACATTGGCGGCATCAATGGCACCTTCGGCTCCTCCAGCACCAACCAAGGTATGCAATTCGTCAATGAACAACACAGTATTCTTAGCTCGACGAACTTCGTTCATTACCGCTTTAATGCGTTCTTCAAACTGACCACGATACTTGGTCCCAGCAACCATCATCGCCAAATCTAATACGACGATGCGTTTATCTGCCAAGATTTCGGGCACGTCGCCGCTTACAACTCGTTGAGCAAATCCTTCGACAATCGCCGTCTTGCCTACGCCTGCTTCACCCAGCAACACAGGATTGTTCTTAGTCCGTCGACAAAGAACTTGAACGGCGCGCTCGATTTCTCGAGCTCTGCCGATTACCGGATCCAGTTTGCCCTGGCGAGCCAATTCAGTTAGGTCGCGTCCGAAACTGTCCAAAGCAGGTGTTTTGCTCTTGGAACCTTTCGAGCTGGCTGACGATTCGCTAGCTGAGGCGCTGGCACCACCAGTTTCACGACCACCTCGCTCGCCCACTTCTGAACTTTCCATTCCGTGACCAAGTAAGTTAAGTACTTCCTCGCGCACGTCATCGAGCTTGAGGCCTAGGTTCATCAGCACCTGCGCAGCGACACCTTCTTGCTCGCGCAGCAGACCCAGCAGAATGTGTTCAGTACCGACGTAATTGTGGTTGAGGTTGCGAGCCTCTTCCATCGAGTATTCGATTACCTTTTTTGCACGCGGAGTTTGTGGCAACTTGCCGATCGTGACCATCTCTGGCCCGCTTTGAACCAGTTTTTCGACCTCCAGGCGAATCTTGCGCAGATCAACATCGAGGTTCTTCAACACGTTGGCAGCCACTCCACTCCCCTCTTTAACCAAGCCGAGAAGAATGTGTTCAGTGCCTATGTACTCGTGGTTAAACCGCTGAGCCTCCTGATTAGCCAGTTGCATCACCTTGCGAGCACGATCGGTAAATCGTTCGTACATATCCAAACCCTTATTAATGGCGCGACAGGACTGCCTTGCTTCGACGTGGCAACCAGGCGACGCAGAGGCCTATTCTTCTAGCTAGCCCCGAAAGGCGAGCAAGCTACCGATATTGACCGGTTACTATTTTCCTCAGATACCGCGACGACTCGCGACCGCAGTATCCAATTTCAAAATCGGTATCCGGTCCTACTCCCTAATGACAATTCACTTCATTGTTTCTTACGAACTATGAACCGACCGCCAACATCGGCAAATAGCATACCAACGCTACTCCGATGTCAAAATGGCAAGTTCACGGATTCTGTAACCACCAGAATCCCAATTTTGG
Source organism: uncultured Pirellulaceae bacterium (assembly GCA_964625155.1). GTDB lineage: Bacteria > Planctomycetota > Planctomycetia > Pirellulales > Pirellulaceae > Aureliella. The sequence goes on along the minus strand of CAZVBC010000230.1, from coordinate 7,399 downwards.
CACTGTTCCATCAAAAAATCGTCCGCATAAATGTACGCTACCGCTTTTGACCAGGCTGGCGCCAACTCCGCAGCAATCCAGAACTGGCAAGAGATTGTAACGACCAGAATTATCGTATCGATTGTGACATCTGGCTGGGCGCAAGAAAAATGGGAATTGGTCCGCGAAACCCGGAAAACTCAGTTTGTTTCCAGGTCCTTAGCATCACTATGGATGGTTTCCGAGCTTTGCTCGCAAGTGGACTCCTGGTGTTCCAACGACTCGGGCGACCCATTTGGCACTTGATCGGACATGAGTTTTTGAATGAACTGGCGTTCGCGGGAGATTTCAAATTGCCACTTGGCCGACGCATCCAACGTCTCAATGTGTTGCAGCCGTCGCAGTGCTGGACCCCAGCGTCGCGTGTGCCTTAAGACCGAAACCAACAGCAAATGAGCTTCGACGTCCCGTGGACACTCTGTCACAATTGCCAAGAGTATGGCTTCGGCCTCGAACCAATTACCTCGCAAATACTCATCTTGTGCAATTTGAAATCGGTTGTCCGAGACGAGTGGTTTGCCTTGTTGAATCAGTTTGCCGAGCGTCCAGTGATTAGCCAACGATTCCCAAAGCCACCAAACAATTAAGGTCGGCCACAAGCAGCGTACCAGCACAACGTTTAACCACGCAGGCCATACAAATGTTGCTATCAACAGTAGGCTCGCGCACCAAGTAAACGCCAATGCTTGAACTAACCCATGAGGGTTTCCCAAATACCAGGCTTTGGGAAGTCCTGGTATTAAACAGACTGCTCGGATAGATGCGATCATGGAAGCATCGTACAATTGCACGGCTTGAAAGTTCAAGCTCATTAAATGCCACCAAACCAGTACAAGAGAGGCGAAGCTACGTAGCTTCCCTAACTCCGAGAATGGAGCTTCATCGGAGAGAGAGTATATTTGCTAGCCTTGGACTGAGTTACTGTACTTCGTTTTTACCAAATTCTATTGAGATTTCTCGTCATTATGACTGGCAACACTCCGATCGTAACCGCCGAAAATCAAAGCGGCGCCTTGGTCTTAACCATCCACGAGCCCAAGCTTAGAGATCTGTTGGTCGTGCAATCGCTGAAAGAGCAAATGTTGAATGAAGTAGAAAAATATCAAGCATCCAAAGTGCTACTCAATATGCAACATGTCCAAATGGTTGGCAGTGTGGCTTTTTTGGCATTTTTAGGATTGCGGCGCCAGCCCACGGTGGATCGAGTCATTTTGTGCCACACTCGCCCAGAGGTTTTGGAGTTGTTCCAACTGTGCAAACTAATTGCCAACGCCAATCACAAAGCTGGACCATTCGAAGCGGTGGCCACGATTGCCGATGCGCTTTGAATCACTGCGTGGCATGTTTGAAAATGAGCCTTGCAGCCGTCTTGGACTATGGCCACACCGACTTACATTGGTTAGGCTGTTGAGAGAAATCTCTCGCAAAAAGGCACCCATGCTTCTACACGTGAGATTGTTCATTTTTGTCGTCTATATCGTCGTCTTTTCTAATTCGATTCTGGGGCAGGTCATATCATGGTGCGTACTGATCGACACATGGGATTTACGTTGGTAGAGTTGTTAGTCGTGATTGCGATTATCGGAGTCCTCGTAGGGTTATTGTTGCCAGCCGTTCAGGCCGCGCGGGAAGCGGCACGTCGTATGCAATGCAGCAATAATTTGAAACAGCTTGGTCTTTCGCTGCACAATTACGAGAGTACTTACAAGCGATTTCCAGCAGCAAATGCGGGATCGGGCTGCCGCAACAGTGCAGTTTGTCCGACCAATACGACAGGTCGCGCGCGCATTGCCGGCCACGTATTCCTTATGCCCTTTATGGAACAGGGTAATATGTATGCACAGTACGATGCGCTCAATTCGGCAGCGTGGAGCGGCAACGCGTACTGGACTCCGCAAATTCCCACGTTAGTCTGCCCTTCTGATGTCCAGTTTCGTCCGGTCGCCAATATCTCGATCACCAATTACAACTTTTGCGGTGGCGATGCAGCCACGTTAATGTGCTCAGTGGATGAGCTTGGCGATGGAAGAAACTGCAAAAACCCTCGTGGAATTTTTGGCGAGTATTCATTTTCACGCATGGGTGATATCGCGGACGGAACTAGTAATACGATTGCTATGTCGGAACATGCCACGCCGACGGGCACTTTATCGCTTGGACGAGCCGCGATTGTCGGCGGTGGCCGAACAGATACACCGGCTGGTTGCCGCGCTCGATTTGTCAATAACGCTTATACGGTTCCAGTAAATACAGACGTTGGTACGCGCGGTGGACGCTGGAGCGATGGTGCAGCACTTTTCACACGCTTTAATACTATGGTGCCGCCAAATGGTCCCAGTTGTATGGAAGCAGACAATCATTGGCTGGGCGGTATGTACGCTGCTGGCAGCAAGCACACAGGTGGAGTTAACGCAGTCTTCGCAGATGGTTCGGTGCGCTTCATTTCACAGAATATCGATGCAGGAAATCAAGGAGTGCGTGAAGTACTCAATGGAACAAGTCCATATGGCGTCTGGGGTGCACTTGGCTCTAAAGCTGGAGGTGAAGTGGCTTCCGACGAACAGTAATATTCATCGTCTTGCGTTGTATCAACTCACTACGAATCCTTCTGGTGATTACCTTGAAAACTGTTGCTCGATTCTTCTTGCGCATGAAATACCGTAGATTCATTTCCTGCGGCTGTGTCTTGTTTCTGGCCGCTGGTTGCTCCAGCGGCGACGAGTGGACTGCCAAACGCCCGAAAGTCTATAAGGCTCAGGGTACAGTCAAACTGGATGGTAAACCGCTGGACGAAGCAACTGTCATCTATCATTCACAGGCTCATGAACTGTCTGCTCAAGGCATGTCGGACAAAGATGGCCGGTTCACGTTAACCACCTTCGAACCAGGTGACGGTGCCGTCGAAGGTAAACACCGAGTGGTTGTTGTTAAGCGCACATACGAAAAGCGCAAAACGAAATACGATTCGCCTGAGGAGAGTTCTGTGGCGCTAATCCCCAAAGACTTGCTCCCCAGTCGGTACTCGCTTCCCAACACAACAACCTTGGAAGCTGAAGTCTCGCCGAGTGGTAATAATGACGCAATACTGGAAGTGAAATCTAAATAAACTCGACGGAAAGGACCTTTGCTTGATCAAGTAATTGATACCACCATTTGGCAACTCACTTCTTGTTCGAGCGGTCCGAGAGAACTAAGCGGGCTGCGGCGGATATACGAATTAACAACAACCCAGCTCTAAGCACACCCAGTCCGGCAATGATGGCAATGCCGGCTTCAATAATTTGCGGGCTGTCAGAGTTTGTCAAGAATAACATGCCCAATCGAAGCATGTACAGCGCGAACATTACTAGCAGCCAACCGGCGATTTCTCGAATCCAGAATATCATGTCGATATATCCTTTGAACGCGGGTGATCGCTGACGACCAGCTTTGTCGCTGTGCGATTGGATCGCAGTTTTTTGGCTGTATACTTAAATACCAAATGCCAATCTCGATAGAAGTAGTTCGCTAGCACACAGCGTGTATACAACCGAGCTTGCTGTGCGGTCCATGATCGCCGGCTCCATTCAGAAACACCGATGATCAGTGCCAGAACGGATGCCCATAACCAAGTGTTGATACTCCAGCCAACTCCGCCGTAGGGAGGTTGCTCAGCGATTCTGTACAAGCTGCCTTCAAATGGTGGGCACAAGACTAACAACTGAGCGGCAATTGCAAAAATCAGAGCTCGCGATAGGCAACGCAAGATGTACGAGAGAATGCTGGGTAGGTACAACTGCGACCGCACGCTCGCGCCGCCCGGACCACGCATTTTCCGTTGTGTTCGCCATTCATGAACAACTAATTGCGCCAGTTTGGCTCGAATCATGTGATAGCGACTGACGTATATCAGTACCATTGTGGCCATCGTTGCATAGGCAATCGAGTTCACTTCCTCCATGACGTCCAGATTCCGTGGCTCGCGAAAGAAAAGCCCAAGCTGCAGGACAATCAGCAAGATGATGCAGTTGGAACGATGGACGGTGATCAACAGAATTGCAATCAGCGACACTCGTAACGGAATCGCAATTTCTAGATCGAGGAAGACCAACGGCCATAGGACTATGCCAATAATCGCCAGATGAAGGCAATCGATCAACCACACAAGCCATCGGTCCAAATTATCGGCCGTATTTTGTGCAGAAATCATCGACCGGAACCTCGCGAGAATGTGCGACCGGTACGTGCAAATTCCATTTCTGATAGGACCATGCGGATCGCAGAATGTTCCCCAGACACTGCTGCCACAGCTCCTACGCGGCGCAATTGCCGCATGAAATCAACTGCCATTTCTTTCAGGCGAACTTGCTCGCCAACCATCAAAAGTTCTTCTATTTGACTGGTCTTTGGCAGGCAGTTGGCGCTGGTAGGTCGACTAAAGGTGGGAGAGGGACTGACAACGACGACACGATGGTGTCGTGATGTGGCTGTCTTTATCGCGGAGAGCAAGGGCTCCCACGACTCGGTCCGATGGAACAAATTAGTTATGACTACAATCACTTCGTTGTCGCGAGCATGTTGTACGCAATGGCTGATCACCGTTTGCAAAGATCTAAAGTCAGCATGTCCGTTTCTCGATGTTCGATCTTCAATTTGAGTAGGGTAACGAGCGACTCCACATTCATCGAGAAATCTTGTTGCGAGCTCTGCTAAGAGTGTGTCATCGACTGTCAATCGAACCTGCGATGGCAAGCTCAAGTCAAAGTGGGCGGCCAAGAGCGCAGCCAATCGGTAACGATCTCGGACTCTACGTCGGCGACTCGGCCATATGGGAAAGATCGTAAATGGTATCTCTAAGTAACGGGAATCTAGCAGCTCCGGAAATCGTTCGTGCCAATGTTGCAAAGCTAAATCCTGCAAGCCCAGAGTCCATTGTGGTGTGATTTGCGCTGCCGAGCTCGCAAAATCGGCAAAGGCTTCCATCAGTCGATGAAAACCACGTTCGCCAGACGAGAACGGAACTCGTTTACTTAAGTGTTCATCGATTAGTATTGCGGCCACCGGATCACCAGACGAGATGGCAGTCCTAGCGACGCTGGCGGCAACGGAAATTGATTGATCTAATAACCTGAGCCCGTAGGCTCCGGTCCGCGTCGCCGGTGAACCATCGATCAACAACTGCACTCGGATCGGGACCTCGGAATCGTATTGGCGAGTCATTAGCTTGCCGCGCCGCGCCGAAACTTTCCACGCAATGGACTTCGGTGGATCACCTGAGACGTATTCTCGCAATTCGAGCAACTCCGAGCCCATCCCCGATCTTTGCAATCGATGGATTCCATGTTGGCGAAGTGAATTCGCTCGCTTTATGCGAGGAATTGTGTCACCACTGACAGGCAGCGCCGGCAAGACTCGGAATCTCTGTTCGCATGCCAGAAAACGACGCTGGCGAAAAAAGCCGTGAGGGGATTCTAACTCGACATGTAACCCAGGTAGATTCACTACACCTGCTGCACGTGGCGTGGCTGTATAGCTCAATCGCAAAGATTGGAAACGAACAAAGGTTCGACAACCATTGAGCGGCTCGATAGGTTCTCTGCGACTGAAATTACTGGGCGGAATTGCTGTCGCAAGCTGAAAATTCTCGGGAACGACGTCGCGGACACTCATGGCCGGTCCAGTAGTTCCTTGACGTTTCGCGATAGTTAGCTCGACGGTGACAGTTCGACCAGCCCAGAGAATTCCCGTTGGTTTTGTCCAGCCATTTACCGAACGCGTGATATCCAGCTTGGGTAAATCGAACCACGTCAACCAAGTGAATTGAAGCCATTCTATGCTAACCCATAATAGAATGGCTGCTGAGAAAACGGATAGAGCAAATTGCTCGCGATACTGACCTAGTACAACGCCTACCAAACCAACGATCACGAGAACTCTTGCACTGAAAGTCATGATCACGCACTGCCCAAGACTGGCACGGATTCGATCAGTCGCTGAATGGTTTGAGTTACATTCCGCCCATCCATCTCTGCCTCGGGGCGCATGATCAAACGGTGACCCAAAACTGGTCCACATACAGCTTGAACATCTTCGTGCGTCAGATACTCCTTGCCGTTGAGCAGCGCATGTACTCGACCACCTTTCATCAGACTGATGGCAGCACGTGGGCTGGCGCCTAAGATCAAGTCTGCATCGACGCGGCTTTGTCTCACCAAATCAATGATGTAGGCTTGCAACTCACGCGAACAGAATACCGAGTCCACTTGATTTTGAATCGCGACCAATTCCGCAGCATTGGTAACGGGCGTCAGCGTGGTTGCCATTCGACTGTGCAACTGTAACATCTCGATTTCTTGTTCGCGATTGGGATAACCGACATGAATACGGAACAAAAATCGATCGAGTTGTGCTTCGGGCAATCGATACACCCCTTCTTGCTCGATGGGGTTTTGCGTGGCCAATACCATAAAAGGCTGAGGTAATACTAACGTCTTTCCTTCGATAGTAACCTGCCGTTCTTGCATGGCTTCTAGCAACGATGACTGAGTACGTGCCGGCGCGCGATTCAGTTCGTCCGCCAATAACAACTGACAAAACACGGGCCCTTTTTTCAATACAAAATCATTGGTTTGGCGATCGAGCACCTGTGTACCTGTGACATCCGACGGTAACAAATCAGGTGTGAATTGAATGCGCTCGAAATGTAGACCCATGATTGCAGAGAACGAGCGACACAGAGTGGTTTTGGCGGTTCCAGGAACCCCTTCCAACAACACGTGGCCACCAGCCAGCGCGGCCATCAGTAGTTGATCCGTTATTTCGTTCAAGCCAACGACGACCTGTTCAATCGAATGCAGTACTTGTTGGCGGAGTGCGGTAACACGTTGCGCAAGATGACCTAAGTTTGAGTATTTCACTAATCCAATCTTTGCAGCCGATGGTGAGGCATGCTGCCGATCGGCAAACGAGAATGTCTAGCATTTGCTGTCGTCAGTATTTGTTTTCACGCCAAGGACCTATGTCCGATCAGTACAACAATATAACCTTCAATATCACTTGCTCAACGAGAAACGGCTACTTCTGCAATGATGGATGAAATCGTGGCACTTCTCAGTTTCGAATGGTTGGCAATTCATTCTACTAGATGCTCTTGCTGGACTTCAACTCGCGCAGCAGGCACATGCATTCACCATATCTTATCAATTTGTCTGTGGAAATGGGATTTTTCGATCCGTCAATCGCGATTCCCAACAACTCGGGCAACGTCGATCGTAGTGATGATGGGCTGGCTTGAGCAACAGGCTTGGACATGCACGTTTCGCAATATTGCCGCCAAACCGTAGGTTCATCGGTTCCAGTGCAATCCCGAAAAAATTCTCTA
>CAZVBC010000229.1:0-11427 GCA_964625155.1 uncultured Pirellulaceae bacterium | reverse complement strand
TTAGAAAGCAACTTGGTCTCGCTAAATGATACCGTTGCCAACCTGCAAGAGGCTGAAAGCTCGATTCGCGACGCTGACTTTGCCGCGGAATCCGCTCGCCTCACACGCGCTCAGATCTTGGTACAATCCGGTACGTCCGTACTGTCGATTGCGAACCAGAATCCGCAGAACGTGTTGGGACTGTTGCGATAATCCAGCCCATCGGCTGAAAAGTCGACAAGCTGCCTAAATATGAACAACGTCGCATCAGGTGCCCACTTGATGCGACGTTTTTGTCGCCTTGCACTCGTCTTGATGAAGAGGTGCCAACAGCATTGCTGGTATAGCATTTTCAGACAGGCAACGCAGGTAACCAGTGCAGGTTGCCGCAGACGAAGGCAGCAAAGGTCTGTTGCCTGCAATCCAGGGATTGGCAGTCCATGTGGATCAGTCAAGAAAGCTGATGCGCATCATTGTTACGGGAGTTTGTTGCCATGCTAGCATTGCGGCATGTTCCCAGTAAAAGGTTAGGCTACTGACCGCCTAATCGCTCAAGTCGCACAACTCGGCAAGGCGATGTTCGAAGGTAGATTCGTTCAAGCAAGTTGCGAATATTGCTTGCATTGAAACTCTTGCGGGAAGAGACATCTCATGTCTGGAATTCAGTCAAGTGTCGGGCTCGTTACTGGATTGCCGATCCAGGAGACTGTTGACAAACTGTTGGCTGTTTCAGCTCGCCCCAAAGATGCGCTGGTAGCGCGCACGAATAAACTTCAATCCCAGCAGGTTGCCATCACCGAGTTGACTGCGCTGGTTATTGGTGTCCAGCTCTCGACGGATCAACTTGGCAAGACCGAACTGTTCACGCAAACCGGCGCCACGAGCTCGCAGGCCGATGCACTTGCAGTTCGCAAGACGGGTAATGCACAACTAGGCATTTATCAGTTTCACACAATTCGCCAGTCGTCTCAGCAACAAATTACCAGCTCTTTTATTGCTTCGACCGAAGAGAAAGTTGGGGCAGGACAAGTACACGTTTACGCCGGCGGATTCTTAGATACTTCACTAGACTTGGACTTAGCCAATGGCGGGCGCGGAGTTGCTCGCGGATACATCAGTATCACCGACCGCGCTGGAAACCAGCAAAACGTCGATCTTCGATTCGCAAAAAACGCAAACGATGTTGTCAACGCAATCAATTCCACGTCGGGGATTCGCGTTTCTGCCAAGATCGATGGAGACCGATTCGTCTTGACCGATCTAACCGGCTCGACGTCCAGCAATCTGAAGGTCGCTGACGTTGGAACGGGGACTACGGCTACTGACTTGGGGCTAGGCTCGATCAACACGAATTCAGCGACTGCCAACGGTGGTGACATTGTGTCTCTGTCCGGAGGAACCGCCCTGCGATCATTGCTGGATGGTCGAGGTTTGTCATTTGCTGAAACTGGACCGTCACTGAGATTTACGCTGCGCAATGGCACTTCGGTCGACTTTGTTTCTGCACTCGACCCTAAAAAGGCTAGCCTCGGCCAATTGGTCGATGCGCTTAATACGGCAGGTACTGGTAAGTTCCAGGTAAGTATCAGTAATAACGGAGATTCATTGCAAGTCGTTGATCTAACGACAGGTAGTGGAACATTTTCGGTTGCTAGTCCTAGTGGTAGCTTGGCAGAGCAATTGGGATTTAACAATGCCGCCAGCGGCGCGACCATCACCGGCGATCGATTGCGGTCTGGATTGTCTGGAGCTCTGCTATCCAGTTTGAATGGTGGAGCCGGCTTGGGTGCTTTGGGAAATATCCGCTTCACGGACCGTAGCGGAGCTTCGGCGACTGTGAATTTGGGGTCTGCACAAACTTTGGGAGAGGTCATCAGCGCCATCAATGGCGCAGGCATTGGTGTGGCCGCACAACTGAACGAAACGCGTACAGGTATTTCGATTGTGGACACCACGGGATCCACTACCGGCAACCTAGTTGTGGCTACGACAGACGGTTCGTTGACAGCCGAAAAACTGAAAATAAATGGTAATGTCGCAAGTACCAAGATTGCTGGCGGGAGCCTAAAACTGCAGTGGGTCAACAGCAGTACGTCCCTTGCTGATTACAATTTCGGACGCGGAATTCAATCGGGTTCGTTCACCATCACGGATTCAACCGGCCAAAAGTCGACGTTGAATTTCTCACCAGTGTTTTCGAAAACGATTGGTGATGTGATCAATAGTATCAACGCACTCAGTGTCAACGTCGAAGCTCGAGTGAACGAAAACGGCGATGGACTGTTGCTTGTCGACCGCGCCGGTGGCAGCGGTTCGCTCAAGGTCGAAGAATTAAATGGTGGGCAGACGGCCAAACAATTAGGGATCGTTGGTACTTCGACCACACTCTCGGTCGGTGGTTCTCCAGCCAAAGGGATTGACGGATCAACGACGCGCACAATTACTACGACTTCGAATACTAAAGTTACAGACCTGGTCGACTCGTTGAATAACGCTCAAGGTGGAGCGACGGCTAGTATTCTGAATCTCGGTTCTAGCGGAGTAAGGATCACGCTCAATAGTGTCTCAAATGGACTGCGCGGCCGATTCGCAATTGACTCATCGGCGCTGAATGTGGGCTTCACAGAAACATCGACAGCCCAGGACGCCTTGCTTTCGCTTGGTGGAAACGTTAGTGGTGGAGGTGTACTGGTCTCATCCAATACGGACAAGTTTGTCGACGTAATTCCGGGGTTGGAGTTGACGATCAACAAACCATCTACGAGTGTAGTGACGGTCACCGTTAGCGAAAACACCAGTGAAATTGGCAAGAAGGTCCGCGCCGTCGTCGACCAATATAACAAGGTGCGTGACAAATTAAACGTCTTAACAGCATATGATGAAAAGAAGAAAACAGGTGGATTGCTGTTTGGCTCAACGGAAGCATTGCGAGTCGATTTTTCATTCAGCCGTTTGTTTACCACACGCATCTCAAGCACTGGTACATTTCGTTCGGCAGCCGATTTGGGTATTAACTATAAAGAAAATGGCAAACTCGAGTTTGACGAAGGAAAATTGAGCGAAGCGTTGCAGAAGGACCCGGCTGCGGTCCAACGTTTTTTTACCGACACGACAAACGGTTTTTCCAAGAAAGCGAAAGACCTGATTGATACCCTGTCTGGCGTTGGGAAAGGGATGTTGATCAATAAGTCAAACTCATTGCAATCGCAAATTGAGCAGAACTCCACGCGCATCGTTTCCTTTGACGTTCGACTGGGTAAGGAACGAAACCGACTACTGTTACAGTTCTATAACATGGAAAAGACCATCAGCAAGATGAAGGACAGTCAGTCTGCGCTCAGCCAAATCCAGAATCTGGCGAATGTTACTTAATTCGACAGCGCCACTATTGATTTAGTGCTGGTAGAGCTCAGTAGTGCAGCGAAATCGTTTAAACGCGTGCCCATAGGGCCGCATCTGTTAAAAATCAGATATTGATATGAGTTTTTGATGCGCAGTTTTTGTTCTGCGTGAATCGTCCCGATAGGGACAAAATGTCGTTAGCATGTAAGGTAAAAGTCACCCTACGTCCCGTTAGGGACAAAATATGATTTGGACGGAGACACCGCCGGGAACATCATGTCCCATGCGGGACGAAAACCCATTCTTTAGGAATGCCTCTTCTACCAACATTCAGGCCCTAACGGGACGCTTGCGCAGCTATCGCCGCGAGCACGTGAGTGGAACGAAACTTGCGTAATCACATTCCCCTGCAATACCAGATTATTAGCAATCCAGCTTTATCCTGCCTGCTCACTTAGTATTGGAAGCGACCCAAGTTGGTGTTAAGTCTACACCTCTCAAGAAAAAACTGCTCTAATCTTGTGCAGTTCAGGCACGGAGGAATTGGTGGCGGTTTGATGCAAGCGGCTGCTGTAATAACCAAGATGCGCAATTCATTGAGTTTTGGAAAATGCCCATGGATAAAGGACGCAGATCGAGTGAGTTGTCAATCGGTTTGTACTTGATAAATCGACTGATGGACTATGGAATTAAAGATGTCTTTGGCATACCTGGCGATTATGTGCTGGCCTTTTACAGTATGCTCGAACACAGCCCTATCAATGTGGTTGGTTGTACGCGCGAGGACTGTGCTGGCTTTGCTGCGGACGCATACGCTCGCATCAACGGCATGGGAGCTGTCTGCGTCACTTACTGCGTTGGTGGACTGAGTGTTTGTAATAGTGTTGCTGGTGCGTTTGCAGAAAAATCACCAGTGGTGGTTATCAGCGGTTCGCCCGGGTTAAATGAACGAGTCAATAATCCTTTGTTGCACCATAAAGTGCGCGAATTTCGCACTCAGTTGGAGGTTTTTGAAAAGATCTGTATCGCTGCCACTGAGTTGATCGACCCACTCACCGCCTTTGCCGAAATTGATCGCGTATTGGAGGCTGCCGATCGATTCAAACGCCCTGTGTATATCGAAATTCCTCGAGATATGGTGGCGGTAGTGCCGCCGACCGCTCATGTTTTTCATCGGCAGCGATATCGTCATGAACCACGAGCACTAGAGGAGGCTGTACGCGAAGCACACGATCGGTTGAATCGCGCCGAACGACCTATCATCGTGGCTGGCGTGGAAATCCATCGCTTTGGATTGCAAGATCAAGTAATGCGTTTGGCCGAGCAGGCGAGTATTCCATTAGCGGCAACTTTGTTGGGCAAGAGCGTTATCCGTGAAAAACACCCGCTGTACATTGGCCTGTACGAAGGGGCTATGGGGAATCATGAAGTCACACAGTTTGTTGAAGATAGCGACTGTGTCCTGTTGTTGGGTGCTTTCATGACTGACATCAATCTAGGAATCTTCACCGCTAAGCTGGACGTATCCAAATGCATTTACGCGACCAGTGAACAGTTACAGATTTCTCACCATTTTTACCATCATGTACCGCTCGAAAACTTCATCAACGACTTGCTCGCGAGCCGACCAACTCCGAAAATTCGCGAGATCCCCTTAGAGTTACGACCTAAGAACTCACGGCCTTTTGTAGTACAGAAAGACGAACCACTGCGTGTCAGCCGAATTATGGCGGCAATCAATCCTCTACTGGACGACCAGACGATCGTGATTGCCGATATCGGTGACTCGCTCTTCGCGGCAACTGAATTAACAGTTCACGATCGTACCGAATTTATTAGCCCAGCTTACTATACTTCGATGGGGTTTTCGGTTCCTGCTGCCTTGGGTGCATCGTTTGCAAAACCTGACAAGCGAGTCGTTGTGATTTGTGGTGATGGTGCCTTTCAAATGACCGGCAATGAACTTTCTACGCTGATTCGCAACCAATTCTCGCCAATTATCATTTTGCTAGACAATCATGGTTACGGTACCGAACGATATCTACACGCCGGAGATTGGAAATATAATGAGATCCACCCGTGGAATTACTCTCGGCTGACTGAAGTGTACGGTGGTGGTGTGGGATATCAGGTACAGTCTGAAGGAGAGTTCGTCGATGCCCTCCAACGAGCTTGGCACGATCGAACGCAACTGCATTTTATCCAAGCGAAGTTGATTGAAGGGGACGCTAGCCGAACTCTCTTGCGATTGGCAGACCGTTTGGGCGCGCGTGTTGCTGGAGGGGATACTGGACAATAGACAGACGCCGAAAACTGGAGCAAGCTCGCAGTTGATGTAGTGGTTTGATCGATGAGATTTGTTGCTTGAGATCTTATTTGAGAAAGAGAATATGACGATCAGTTCGTTTGCAGTGCGTGGTTCCGATCGCCGAATCGCAGGTGCCGATTTCGTTGCTGGCGAACCTAATGTCAATCTTTTGAATTCTCGTCGTGCATTCCTGACGCACAGCAGTACTGGGATCGGTACTTTGGCGTTGGCGTCCCTGATGACTCCACATGCGTTCGGCAATGTTGGTCGCTATCCTGTGACAGGGGCGATGCAGCAATTGCACTTTGCCCCCAAGGCAAAGCGCATCATCTATTTGTTCATGTCGGGGGCACCATCCCATTTGGATCTATTTGACCCCAAGCCCAAATTGTTGGAAATGACAGGCAAAGACCTGCCGGACAGCGTCCGCAATGGTCAGCGAATTACGACGATGACGAGTGGTCAAAAAAATCTGTTTTGCGTTGGATCACCATTTCGTTTTCGCCAAGTCGGCCAAGTCGGCATGGACATCAGCGAATTGCTGCCTCACCTAGCCGAGATTGCTGACGAATGTACTTTCTTACGAACTCTGCACACAGATCCAATCAATCACGATCCCGCCGTTACTTTTTTTGCGACTGGCAATCAGCAACCTGGACGGCCGACAATGGGTGCTTGGCTAGCCTACGGGCTGGGCGGCGACAATCGCGATTTGCCGGCATTTGTAGTATTGACCAGCGGTGGCGGTGGCCAGACTTTACAAACTCGCTATTGGGGCAGCGGTTTTCTGCCGGCTCAGTATGGAGGTGTTCAGTTTCGTAATGCTGGCGATCCGGTCTTATTCGTCTCTAATCCGCCAGGAATTACACAGCAAACGCGTCGGGAATTATTGGATGCCACGAATGGTCTGAATCGATTAGCACTCGATTCACTCGGCGACCCAGCCATCGCGGCGCAAATCGAAAACTATGAATTGGCTTTCCGCATGCAGTCGAGCGTACCGGAATTGGTCGACTTGCGATCCGAATCGCAAGAAACACTGGATTTGTATGGCGCGACACCTGACAAGCCATCTTTTGCCAACAACTGCCTGTTAGCTCGGCGATTGGCCGAACGCGGCGTACGATTTATCCAACTTTGCCACCGCGATTGGGACCATCACGGTAATTTGCCAAAGGGATTGCCTGTCAAATGTCGCGAAACCGACCAAGGTGCAGCAGCGTTGATCTTGGATCTGAAACGTCGTGGATTACTCGATGAAACGCTCGTCATCTGGGGTGGCGAATTCGGTCGCACGTCGTACAGCCAAGGCGAAATCAAGCCCGACAGCTTCGGACGAGATCATCATCCGCGATGCTATACGGTATGGATGGCCGGCGGAGGGATCAAACGGGGATACATACATGGTCAAACCGACGATTTCGGGTACAACATCGTCAGTGATCCCGTTCACGTCCACGATTTACATGCGACGCTGTTGCATTTATTAGGAGTTGATCACAAACAGCTAATTTATCGCCATGAAGGGCGTGATTATCGGCTGACCGATGTTTTCGGCAATGTTGTACGCCCATTGCTAGCTTAGACTGTTAGAAATGCGGTATTTTGTGGTGTTTCGATTTGCACATGGCTTATTCCACGCGTGGTCGCGGAGATAGCGTCCCGTTAGGGACTGCATGTGGGTCGCAACTGCATTCCTATAAGATGGGTTTCGTCCCTTAAGGCATGATGATCGCGTCGATGTCATCCGATTAATCATACTTCGTCCCTATCGGGACGATTCACGCAGAACAATAACTGCGCTCAAAAAATCACGGCCATATCAGATTTTTAACAGCCCAGACTAGCGCTGCTCTACCACTTTTCTTGAGCGAATATTGCATCAATCGATGCTAAGTATTTGTTGGGAATCGCACCACGCGGACTGGCCAAGTTCACTTGCCGCCATTGCAATTGTTCACGATTGGCAAGCACGCGCACTACGGTGTTACCGGATTCGTCATGCAAAGTAAGGAATTTGCCTTTGCCTAAGGTGGCGGTAAAGATATTGTGATTGGCATCGACAATTGTCAGGTATGCTTCGGATCCACTCGCATTGAGAGTCACTTCGGCAAACAGCACACCAGCAAATCCATCAAGTTTCGATATCCACTTGGCCGTGTTGTCGGAACCGATTACTGCATAGAAGCCATTGTACGCGAGTGTCGGATTCGCAATGAAATAAGACGAAGCCAAGCGATCGATGCGTTGTCCATAGCCGCCTTCTAATCCCGCAACGGCAAAGTTGTATCCGACGGCATTGGCACCACCTGGTGGGTTCACATTGATGACGAATTGGTTGTTATTGGCGTGTCCATCGGTGTCTCCCAGTGCTCCAGCAGTATCCTTACCATCGATCATCAGAGCTGGTTTGGCAAATTGCACTGTATACGTACCAGGTGCCAGCGTATCAAACTCGTACGTACCATCGGCCAAGGTGATTTGGCTCATGCTGACATTGCGTCCCAATGCGACGCCAGTCAGCGTCACGGTCACTCCACCCATGCGCCGTTCGTTGGGATTGATTAGTCCATCACCCGTTTCGTCAACATAGACGGTTCCAGCAATCTTGCTGGGTACAAATTCTTGAACGTTGAGAGTTATCGTTCCGAGAGCCGACTTGGCATCGTTTGCACCGTTGGTTTGTCCGTTATCCTCAATTTGGTATTGGAATGTGTCTGCGCCGGTAAAGCCCGCTGCGGGCGTGTATGTGATCGTACCGTCGCTGTTGAAGCGTACCTGCCCCTTAGTCGTCGGCAAAGCGGTTGCGCCGACCACGCGCACGGTCTGGCCCACTTCATCTGACGCCGAAGCTGGGCCAGGTGCGTCATTTCCCAACAAATCGCCAGGACGAATGGTCAGCGCAATATCCTTAAACGAGGTCAGCGCATCCGCACCAGCAAGTGGTGCGTCATTAACCGAAGTGACTGTGACCGTGACTGTTGCGGTCGCGTCCCTGTTAGGCGAACCGTTATCGCGCAAAGTATAGGTGAAGGTATCTTGTCCGACAAAATTGGCGGCTGGTGTGTAGACCACAGTAGTCCCATTTAAGGCTACATTGCCACCTTTTTCGCTAGCGGCACTCACGCCGACTACGGAACGCGTTTGTGCATTTTCGTCGGTGGCCGTTGCTGGGCCATTAGCATCATTTTGCAAAAGTGTGCTGGCCGCAATATTGATGGCTGTATCTTCAGGTGTGCTCGCAGTGTCATTGGCACCAATCGGTGCATCGTTAACCGCTGCTACATTGATCGTAACGGTGGCTTTACTGGTCAGAGCGCTCGGTGAAGTGCCGTTGTCAGTCGCGACGTATTCGAACAGGAAAGGGCCATTAAAATCGGTTGACGGTGTGTATACAACATTTGAGCCTTCGAGCCTAACTGATCCACCTGAGTTGCTCACCGCGCTGACGGAAGTAATTGTCAAATTCTGGGTGCTGTCTTCTCCGGCGCCAGGCGAGTCATTGCTGAGCAGACTAGCGTGAGAGATAGTCGCCGACGTATCTTCGGTGGCAGTCGCAGTGTCGTTAACCAGTACCGGTGGATCGTTCACATCAGTAACGCTAACTACCACCGTGCCTGTCGAGTTGGCGCCTTGTCCAGAGGTATCATTGATGACGTAGTTAAATGTCGCTTGCCCGAAGAAATTTGCGGGGGCAACAAAGGTCAATGTGTCGTCGGTTAAATCGGCTGGAGTACCGCCATCGTTTCGTGTAACGGCACCTGCGGCCGGCTGAGTGAATGACAATAGCGTTGCTTTGGAACCTACAGTGGGTCGATCATTCGACAGCACATCCACCACAATTCCTGCAGCAATATCTTCGGCAATGGTCACGCGATCCACTCTGGCTCGCGGCAGAACGACCGGCTCGACTTCGACCGTTACAGTCGCAGTATTGGTCAAATTCCCTTGGTCGCGAATGGTGTAACTAAAGGTATCCGTACCTATGAAACCATCAGTAGGCGTGTAATTAATCTTGCCATTGGCAATCGAGGCTTTGCCATTGGAAGGAAGACCGACCGCCGTAATCGTCAACGTATCGCCACTTTCGCCAGGACCGCCGTTGTCATTGGCGATGACATCCAACACATTGTCGGTGCTGTCTTCATCAACATTAAAAGTGTCATTAACCGCAACGGGCGGGTCATTAACAGCCTGGACGTTGATTGTCACAGTTGCGGTCCCCTCCAATGCGGGCGAACCGTTGTCACGTACTTTGTAAGTTACTTGCGTCGAGCCGCTGAAATCTTGTGACGGCGTGAAGACGAAGTTGTTATTCGCATCTTTTGAAATCGTCCCATTGGTTCCCGCAATTACCTGAACGTCAACAACGGCTAACAATTGCGATGACTCGCTGCTCGGACCTGGGCTATCGTTGGCGGTGAGGTTTACCGTAGCGCCGGGGCCGGCCAAGATCAGAGAGGTGTCCTCGTTAACCGAAACTGTATCATTGACAGCAGTCGGAGGATCATTGACGGGCGCAACGTTTACAGTAACCGTAATATTCTTGGTGCTCGCATCCGGACTTCCGTTGGTTTGTCCATCGTCAGTGATCGTGACAACGAACGTGTCTGTTGCATCAAAGTCGTTAGGAGGAGTGTAAGTCACCTTCCCTGCGTTGAGGACAACTGTTCCTCCTGCTGTGCTGGGAGATGCGACTTGTGTCAATCGCAACTGTTGAATTGCACTTTCGCCAGGCCCCACTGAATCGCCCGCTGTAAGCTGCGCTGTGGTCAACTCAAGCACAGTCTCTTCGTTGGTTGAGAAAGTCTTATTTGAAACAATGATTGGGTCATTTACAGGTGTCACATTGACGGACACCGTGGCTGTGCTGGTTTCTCCCAAATTGCTGGTAACTGTATAGGTAAAGGAATCAGCACCAAAGAAATTGCCGGTAGGTGTATAGTTGATTTTCTTTTTGTCAGCCGAAATGGTCGCAGTGCCGTTCGCAGGAGTTGCCACGGCAGTGATTTCAAATGTTCGTGGCGCGACTGCGGTGTCGTTTGCTGTCACGTTTATCTCAGTTGCGGAACTATCCTCGGCCACAGTCGCCGTATCATTCGCGGCCGAGATATTGTCCACGATATTGATGCTGAAAGGATTGCCATAGCCGACCATGTTTGTCGGGACGACATCTTTAGGGAATACCAACACGTCGTGCAGCGGCGAAACATCCGCAGCATTTGGAGTGAATGTTACGGTCCCCTGCGAAAGCGCCTTCAGGGTGACGAAAAACATCAAGCGTCGTGCCGAAGGATTGGTTGGCGCACCCAATCCGGTTGCGGCCCCTACTTCGTCGATTTCGTTGTTACCGCGAGTGGCTGTACGATTGAATCCAAAGTCACTGGTGAAAATAAATGAACTGGCAAACGAATTCGGATTGCTCGCATCAGCAGGGAATTTATCGGTCAGCGTAAACTCAAACGTCGCCCCCGGATTTACCTTGATATTCGATGCATCCATGATCAGCAAAGGAATATCCTGACCGGCTTTTGCATTGACGAATTTGATTTCATAACTGTTTCGCAAAACCGGAGGAGTTTTCGATTCATCGTCAGCGTGGGCTGCTGTATCACGAACCACAAGGACATTACCAGCACCAACGCTTGGCAACGCTTCGAGCGCGATGCGCATGGAATTCCCGATATCTTCAGCACTCTTGGCCGAGCTGCCATTAAATAGCGTGATGGGTTGGGTCGTTTCACCACCCGACGGCGTCGGCAGGGTCAGTTTGAAGGAGCTGGATGTGTCGTCGGTAC
>CAZVBC010000228.1:0-11449 GCA_964625155.1 uncultured Pirellulaceae bacterium | reverse complement strand
TCGAAGAACAAATTGCTCAACTTCAGTCGCGTATCGCGGGTTTAGAACTGCGAGCGACAGCGGACGGTACTCTGTTGATGTCAGAGATCCGCAAATCGCTTGGCTCATACGTTGAACTTGGGCAGCCCATGGGCATGATTATCGATCCCCAGCGTCTCGAAGTAAAAGGTTCCACCAGCCAAAAAGATTGTCCAGCCTTGCTCAAAGCAGTCGGTTCCAATATCCAAGTCACTTCCGCAACTGGGGTCGTTGGTGCAGCTTTTCTTGAAAAGGTAAGCACTCGTGGAGAAGACCAACTTGACGAACAATCGCTGGCCGCTGTTCATGGTGGTCCGATCCCCGTTGAACTGATCGCTCAACCTGATGGCTCGACCGCATTAAAGTTCTTGCAGCCTCGTTTTGCCATCCACGCTCGAATCGACTCCACGGCCAACCATCCCTGGGTACCTGGCCAAATCGTCCGAGTTTCCATACCTTCCGAACGCGTCACCGTTGGCCAATGGCTATGTCGGTGGTTCGCTGACTGGTGGGAACAATATACGCGTTCCCAAGCAACCGTCTAAGAGTTACTCGAGCACGTACTGCAGTTCAACGCATTCTAAGGTAAAAACAACTCAATTTACCAATATGGGCGACTTTACTGCAGAGTAAATTTACTTGTTTTATTAAATCACGATTGCATTGCTTTACTAAGAATGCCATATTTACTCAGTAGTAAATACGCCGTTTTCAGTAAAGCCATGACTCCATCCCCACCACAATTCGACCAATTACTAGCGCTGCTAATGGCTGACCTGGGAGCTTTCCAAATATTGATGGTAGCCGATGGTCGAGACGCAGGTGGCGACTTCCGAGTCATTGGGCCGGGTGGCATAGACTTCCGACTTGTAGTCAAAGAGTACAAGCGGATCACGCCAGCGACCGCTGAGTCCATTTGTATGACGCTGAAACGATACGGAGAGGCCACTGGCATGCAGCCGGTACTCTTTGCGTCTGTGGTGTCTGAGCGGACTGCC
Organism: uncultured Pirellulaceae bacterium; assembly: GCA_964625155.1. GTDB lineage: Bacteria > Planctomycetota > Planctomycetia > Pirellulales > Pirellulaceae > Aureliella. Next base: position 10,433 of record CAZVBC010000228.1, on the reverse strand, counting down.
GATATTGCAACCAGGCACGAAGTGTCATGGATGGATTACGCTGGCAACTGCCGATTAGTATTTCCCGCGTATGGAATCTACGTGCGTCGCAGTGGGACTGAAAATCCGTTTGGCAAGCAACTACCAAAAGTGCTAAACATCTTTTCGTCGAAATCATGTCGCGCAGTTCGCGCAATGCTGCAGGAGCCATTACGTGGCTGGCAACTGAATGAACTGGCTAGCCACCCCGAAGTTCGTGTCAGCCCCGGCTTGATGTCTCGCATCAAGCGTTCACTTGTCGAGGGCGGTTATGCAGTAATGCAAGAAGGCCAGCTTAGGTTAAAGCGTCCCGATGATTTGTTGGAAGATTGGGTAAATCAATACCGAACCCACAGGCCCCGAGAATACAGCTTCTACATGCGGGGCGAACTGGAGCAAGTAGAGCAACAGGTGGCCAATTGGTGTTCGAAAACCACGAGCCAGTTTGCACTCTCGCGTTTCTCCGCAGCATGGCGTTTGGCACCTGAAGTACGCTACCACGTGGCGAGTTTTATGGTTCCCGCGATCGCAATTCTGGCTGAACCAATTATGGATCTCGTCAACAACTATGGAGCACGCAAAGTTGACTCGGGTGCAAATCTAATCTTACAAATCTCGGACGATGAAAGTTACTTTAGCAATCGACTGGGCGAGACGCTTCAAACCACGTCTCCATTGCAAACGTACCTAGACCTAAAAGTGATGAATGGTCGTGGCGAAGAAGCCGCCATGGCGATCTACGACAAATACTTTCAACAGCAATTCATGGGAGCGACTGAACAATTGGCGGGGCACTATGAAGGAAATTGATGCGGCAAGATCCGTATTGCTCGAAGTGCTCAATGCGCTCGGCGAAATGCGAGACGAATTAGTGATCGTAGGCGGTTGGGTACCAGACTTACTGTATCCTGCGAGGAACCACATGGGCTCGTTGGATGTTGACTTGGCGGTATCGCCAAGGGCGATTGGCGGGAACGCCTATTCGTCGATCCGCGAGCGATTAACGCAAATCGGTTATACGATGCAGGAATCGCCTACTCGATTTTTTAAGCATCTTCCCGGCCTCGCCAATCCCGTCAAGATTGACTTGATCACTGGCTTGTACGTCTCGCAGCAGCGGCGGAATTCGATTCTAGTTGATGAAATTTGTATCAGCGCCCTTCGCGGGATCGACTTGGCTTTTCAGGCATCCGAGACGATTATCATCAAAGGAAGAATGCCGGACGGCTCTGTCAACCAAGTGACCGCGCGTTTGGTTGCCCCAGAGGCTTACATTTTGATCAAGGCGATTGCGTTGGATGAACGCAGCAAAGACAAGGACGCCTACGATATCGCGTTTGTTTTAAGTCACTACCATCCATCGCTAGCCGACCTGGCGAAAAAGATTCATCGGATTTCACGGGCGGAAATTGGTAAAGAAGCGTTGGATTTACTCCGAGCCAAGTTCCATACGCTTGATTCTGTCGGGCCTGTTTGGGCTGGTCGGGCCGCAGCCACGGCCGGTGAAGACGAATTGCAGTTTCAACGTGCTGCATTTGAAGATGCGGCCGAACTATTCAGATTGCTTGCTGCAATTTGAACCTGAGACTGATCAACAATGTCGTGTCATCGCTTGCACCCCGCGCAAGAAATAGATTGTTCCCATACGGCAGAACTGCGCGAGCGTTGAAACGCCAGGTGCATCACTTTGCTGGTCGTGTCAATTATGGCTTATGATCATGCCAATCCATTGCGAGTGGGCTCCTAGAGGCACTGCCGAAAAATACACGATTTGAGTTGCGGGAAAATGTTGGACGTGACTTAAATATACGCCAACGAATTTAACAGCCGGTTGGCGAATTCGTTGTAGGTATGTGACGGCATAGTTGCATTGCCAGCGTGGAAGGGAGTAGAATTCGAGACTAATTGAGCTCAATCATATTGATTTAGGGAAGCCACTTTTCTCTGCTTGGGGAGCATGCAAACATGGCCACAGTCATGGAAACATTCAAGAGACCAAAGATTCGGCATACTCAGTGTTTTATCGGTGGGAAGTGGCAGGATGCTGCCAGCGGCAAGACTTTTGCCACGATCGATCCTGCGACCGAAGAAGTACTGGCCGATGTGGCCGAAGGCGATGCTGCAGACATTGACCTAGCCGTCAAATCGGCTCGTCAAGCCTTTGAAAGTGGTCCGTGGAGCCGGATGGATGCTCGTGATCGTGGAAAAGTATTGTATCGATTGGCCGACTTGATCGAAGAGGAGCTAAACGATTTAGCCGCGTTGGAAAGCTTGGATAATGGCAAGCCAGTGCGAGACGCTCGCGCTGCGGATTTGCCCTTGGTCATTGACTGTTTGCGATACTATGCGGGCTACGCCGATAAAATTCACGGCTCGACGATTCCTGTTCGCGGCAACTACTTTACTTATACGCGTAAAGAGCCTGTTGGCGTTGTTGGTCAGATTATCCCATGGAATTTTCCAATGCTCATGACTGCTTGGAAATGGGGGCCAGCGTTGGCGGCGGGCTGCACCGTTGTGATGAAGCCTGCCGAGCAAACTCCGCTCACTTGTTTGCGCATGGCTGCGCTTGCGCAAGAAGCTGGCGTGCCCGATGGAGTCATTAACGTCGTTCCTGGTTTTGGCCCAACGGCTGGTGGCGCGATCGTCAAACATCCAGGCGTCGATAAAGTCGCGTTTACCGGAGAGCACTTGACTGCGCAAATCATCATGCGAGAAGCCTCGCAGTCCCTAAAACGATTAACATTTGAGCTAGGTGGTAAGAGCCCCAACGTCATTCTCGCTGATGCTGACCTGGAAAAAGCAGCGCAGGGAACCAATTTTGGTTTGTTCTTCAATCAAGGACAATGTTGCTGTGCAGGCAGTCGCGTATTCGTCGAAGAAAAAGTGCACGACGAAGTGGTTGAGCGGCTCACAAAATTGGCAGCATCGCGCCGCTTGGGCGATCCGTTAGCACCCGAAACTGAGCAAGGACCACAAGTCGACAAAGCTCAGTTTAACAAGATTATGTCCTACATTGAAAAGGGGAATTCTGAAGGTGCCAAGTGCTTGACCGGCGGGTCGCGCAGCGGTGATCGCGGTTACTTTATTCAGCCGACTATCTTTTCCAACGTGACCGACAGTATGTCGATCGCCAAGGACGAAATCTTTGGCCCAGTAATGAGCGTCCTTAAATTCAAGAACTGGGACGAGTTGATCGAACGGGCTAACAATACATTTTACGGATTGGCGGCCGCAGTTTGGACGCGTGACGTTTCAAAAGCTCATGATTTTGCACGCCGAGTACGCGCTGGAACAATTTGGGTCAATTGCTACGACGTGTTCGACGCTGCTGCGCCATTTGGTGGTTTCAAAATGTCTGGCCAAGGTCGCGAGTTGGGTGAGGACGGCCTTCGTCCTTACACTGAAACCAAGACGGTGACGATTTCACTCGGCTAAAGTCGCGAATTGAAAGGCCGCCTCGGGTGATTGACGGTATACCCATGTAGCAATATATGGGTTACGCGTCAGCTTTCGCAATTCAAGGAACGCGTGGAACTCTGAGTGGGCTTGGTTGGCCAAGTTTCGAAGTTAGTTCGGAGGTTGGCTCACCGGTGGCCGAACTTACGATTCCCGAAACAACGTCTCGGTCGAGGCCCAAGTTAGGTCTAGGCTAGGCGACTGGAACTCCCGAGCATCCAAAGCACATGCGCTTCTTCGACTCGATTCTTGAGCGATTTTTTTTGACAATTGTTTTTTTGACAATTGATTGAAAAGACGCGAGCCAGCGTGACCTATACTTCCTTGTAGAAGCGGAATTGTCTTCGACAGCATTGTCGTAACGATATTTCACGTGTGAATAGGTAGATTATGAGTCATTCTCGCTACGAAGCTTACGAACGGCCCACTGGCAGCGGCACGCCGATATTGTTGATGCTCCTGATGGTAGGGATTGGTTGTGCTTTCGGTGTGTTTTATTCGATCGAAGACAAACTTGCAGCTTTCGCGTTGCTGATCGTTGGAGGAGGAGGAGTTATAGGCTTCGCGACCGGAGCGTGGAAACTGTTTAGCATGCTCGCTGGTTCAGCGGCAGCCTATTTTCTGGCTGCTCCTACCGCATCGTACCTAATACCATTTATTGAACAGTCGCTAGCAGAGAAGGTATCAAGCCCGTTGATGGGATTGGTGCTTTCAGGCATCGTGGCCGGTTGCGCAGTGACTGTCATTCTCATGAGCGTAGGTACACTTTTGATCAATCGCGTCGACGCGTTGAAATGGTTAGACCAAAGCTTCGGATTGTTGGGTGGCAGTGCTCAAACCGCTGGAATGGTCGCTGTTGTGCTTTGGGGAATACTAGCTTTAGAACCACATATTCGTGAGTTGAGAAACACGCATATGGGGGAAGATGCCGCTCAGTCGCAGAACATCCATGCCCGTTTGTTGGACATAGCTGGCGCAACGCGCAAGAGTCAATTGCTTTCATACTTGGGAAAATGGAACCCGTTTTTGGAAGTTCCACAGCTAAGCAGTCTTATTAACCAAACCGGACGTTTCGTGCGTGCGATTCAGAATTCTGACGGCGATCCGAGCACGTTGGCCGAAGTCTTGGCAAACGATCCGCAGGTTCGTCGAGTCGTCAATCGCCTGCAATCGGCCGAGGATCTTCCCGAAGCAGCGGCAGCGTTGCACTCCAATGATGTTGGTGCTGTGATACAAAGGCTGGTCGACGGTCAGTACAAGAAAAAATAAAACCAGTGGTTGCAACAATTTATTCGCAGCCGTGCATGTTAAACCGTTGTTCCATAATGCCAATCCCAGTGCTTTGTCACAGCTTAATTTAAGGACTCGGGAGAGCTAAGCTTCTGCTGAGTCAATTAAGCTGATAACCAATCCACTGACGACAATCCGCAACCTCTCGGCGGTTCGGTAGAAACTCGCACCTCGTACTCCCGTTACCGCGAACCCCAATTCTTGGCTGAGCCAGAGCACCAGCTTCCGTTTCAGCGGCATCGTGCCTCACTGCGTTGGCTGAAGACTGGCTGAATGAGAATTGTTGGGCTTTATCGCTAGGACAGAACACTCGACTTGTCGCAAGATTCGGTCGACTGTGTTGCCAAGCATAAAACCGGCAAGTCCCCAACGTGCGACGGTACCGCAGACAAGCAGATTGGCATTTTCACGCTCGCAAAGTTTCGTGATTGCTTGACTGGGTTCGCCCTGAATTAATCTCGCTTGAGGGCCTGTCGCATGTAGGTCAAATTCAGCTAATACTGATTCGAAACTTTCTTGATGCAATTTGCGCGTCTGCTCGACCAAGTGATCAAACTCCCGTTCTGGAAGTCGGTTCTTTAGCAAATTGGCTCCGTAAAGATCCCAGGCATATGCAATCAACAGTCCACATCGTTCGAACTTGGCCAGATCGATTGCGTGTACGAGTATCTGACGATTGAGTTGAGCGTGAGCTTGATCGTTGGGAATCGCATTGATGGCTGCAACTATCTTTTGGTACTTTTGTTCGTACGGGGCGTGCGTTAGCCAAATCGAACAAGGCGCCTTAGCAAGCAGTCTCTGCGCGGTCGCACCAATTGGAACTTTTTCGATACTGCGGACCCCTTTGGCTTCCTTGATCAACAGATCAAATTGCCCACGCGTGACTGCGTCGAGCAAAACCGAAGAAGCAGTACCTTCAAGCAATTCGCAGGTCGCACTGACGCCATGTGATTGGCATAGCGCGACCAACTTTTCCAGCCCCTCTTGTTTTTCTCGAATCAACAATTCATGCACATGGGCATAGTCACTACTCAGAAGTCGAATCGCCAAACTGATATCTCGCAAAACGTCGACAATGTGCAATGTGGCCTGATTTTGATCAGCCAATCGCATAGCTCGCCGCAGTGCCGGCTGGTCCCCTTGCGACGTATCGACAGCAACTAAGATCTTGCGAAAACCATGCATAAAAACTACTCGGTTTCTATTGTCATCCAGTGGTGCTATTGAACAATCTCACGTTCCGTAGCACCAACCAAGCCAACGAGCATGGTCCTCGCAAACACTGTGCCACCCAACAATCAAGCTGGTTTTATAGTCCTTTCGTAAAGCGGAGCGCGTTTTCGCACAGTTTGCGCGCTTCGTCGGCTGTTGGTGCTTCGGCAATGAGCCGCACAATGGGCTCGGTATTACTTGGCCGTACCAACAGCCATTGATCGTCCCAGTCCCAGCGAATGCCATCTTGTTTAGTGATCGTCGGCGCTTCGATGGCTTTTCCTAAACGTTCGAGGTACTTGGGAATAAGGCTGCCAGCGAGCGTTACCTTTTCCTTATGCATTGCCAAGAAAGGTAATTTGCCTGCCAACTCACTGATCGAGCTCTTGCTAGATGCCAGGAGGTCCAGCACCATCGCCATGCCGACAAAGCTATCGCGCACATAACCGACGCGGGGATCGATGGGGCCACCGTTTCCTTCGCCGCCAAATACTGCATGGTGCTCGAGCATGGTCTCGACAACGTTGGCTTCACCAACAGGCGACAAATGCAAAAGTACTCGATGTTTCTTAGCAAGAAATTTCGCGTATCCGCTGGTCGCGCAATTGGTGACGATGATTCCTGAGTTGCGAGGCAAAAACTGCATTAAACAAAACGCGAGCGTCATTTCTTCACCGACGATATTTCCTTCTTCGTCGATGATTGCTAGCCGATCTGCGTCCGGGTCTTGGCAAAATCCCACATCGTACGCTCGATCCTCAAGTTGCAAAGCTACGTCACCTAGATTGGCGGCAACGGGTTCGGGCAAGTGATCGAATTTTCCGTCAGGCGTTTCGCCCATCAACGTAATATCGCAACCGAGCCGTTCTAGGAGCATGCGGCCAAGGGCACTTCCGGCACCATGGTTAGAGTCCAATAGAACTCGGAAACGACGCTGCTGAATGGCTTTGACGTTGACGATACTCAATACCTTTTCTAAGTGCGCGGTGTGTGGATCGTCCAACTTCCTGACCGTACCGAGTTCTTCGACCGAACACCAGCGCGTCCTACCCGCGCGATAGCTGGCCAGCAGTTCATCTCCTTTGGCTTTCTTGAGAACCCGCCCATCGCTTCCAAACAACTTGATTCCGTTGTACTCAATAGGATTGTGGCTGGCAGAAATTTGTATTCCACCAGAAGCGCGTTGGGTGCGCACTTGCACTCCGACAGTCGGAGTTGCGGCAATACCTAAATCGATTACTTCGTGCCCGTGGCCAACCAACGTTGAGGTGACTGCCATGGCGATCATTTCTCCCGAAGCGCGGCCGTCGCGAGAGAGAACGACTTTGCTCCCTTCGGGCATCGTCGCCGCAAAAGCCGAGATGTATTTAACGGCGACCAACGGAGTAAATTGCTTGGGCACCACTCCTCGCAAACCACTAACGCTGATAATGGGCTCGTTCACAAGATACCTTTCTTAGAGTTTACGCGTCGACATCGACCAGCGTAGAACAGACGGATTAAAGCTAACACCAACATTGACGCAACAGGCTCGAAACACGCAGTCGAGCGACTACCGAGCGAAGCCGTTTGTCACGGAGTAACGTACAGCATTGTGAGGTTGATCCAGCGAAATTGCCATGGCCTCAATTTCGGGTATTCGTTCGGCAAGCTCGCATCCCCGCTGTACCCCTAAAACGCTGAGCGCAGTCGCAGCCGCATCGGCCTCCAATGCTGTGGGGGCAATTGCGCTTAAGCTCATCGGTCCTTCGACTCCGATACCCGACTTTGGATCGAGAATGTGGCTACGTCGCTTCCCCTGAATGATACTAAATTGCCACAAATCACCTGACGTAGCGATCGCTGCGTCCGCAATCTCGATTATGCGTATAGGTGGCCCGGAAGCTTGAAGTGGGGCGATGCCAATCTTCCATCCACTGCGACCGGGAGGTGCTGCACCACAACGCAAATCGCCGCCAGCGTTCACCATACACTTGTCGAGCCCATGTTGTTGCAAAAGTATAAAAGCTCGGTCGACGATATACCCCTTAGCTATGGCACCAAGGTCGATTAAAAGTCCTTGCTGCAAACAGGACACACTTCGATTTGGGACGTCGAGCACAACGTTGTGCCATCCGCAGACTTTCAAAGTTTTTGCGATTTCAGCATCACTCGGGATACTTCCTCGCCGTCGATGTTGACGCCAAAGCCGCGTTAAAGCACCGACACTTGCATCAAAAGAACCACCAGAAATCCGGTGCCACTTATCGGAAGCTGCGAGGACTTCCCAAAGTTCCGCAGAGACCTTAATGAACTGCCCCGGTGACATGTTGGAATTTAGTTGAGACAATTCACTTTCGTCGTCATAGTCGCTGAGGATGGCCACGAGTCGTACAATTTCCTTTTGAGCCGCATCAAACGCCATTTCAACATTAGCCGGATTTGTTGAAAATGCGGCAAAAGTAACCGTGGTACCCATCGAAGGAAAAACATGTTCGTAACCCTGCTCTGGTTGGGCGAAACAACGTAGGCTCAATGCGAATACGGTTGGAAAAATCGTCGCAAACCAAAGTTTTGCGAGCTTTGTTCGAATTGGGGACGTGAGAATCATTGGCAGTATCTTGAGTTCAGGAATTGCAAAACGCGCAAACATAAGTCATTGTATTCGTCGTGGTGGAAATCGGTATCACAAACTAATTTGGTTCATTTATGTTCATTGCTCGCCAGGCCGTCGAACTGCTACGTTTTTTGGTTGCCGCTAGCTTGTTAGTCGGTGGTGTGGCCATCACTGCAATTGCCGTGGAGCATCCAGCTCCGATTGTGATTCCTGAAGCGGTTGCATCGAAACAGGAGGAAATGAAAGCCTACAAGGAAATTATCGAGCATACGGACGCGACCATTAGTATGGTGCCGATCCCGGCCGGGAAATTCCTGATGGGGAGCCCTGCTGCTGAGCCTGGTCGCAATGCCGACGAATCACCACAGAGGGAAATCGAGATATCACCTTTTTGGATGTCGAAATTCGAAATCACGTGGGATGCCTACGATGTTTGGGCTTCGGATCTGGACATTTTTCGTCGCACCGTATCCAAAATCCAGGCCACTCCGCGAGACAAATTGGCCGACGTATTCCAACTCAGCCAACCTACCAAGCCTTATACCGACATGACATTCGGTATGGGGAGTCGAGGATTTCCTGCGATTTGTATGACTCAACATTCAGTGCGGACGTTTTGTAAATGGCTCACCGCCAAGACGGGACGATATTATCGGTTGCCCACTGAAGCGGAATGGGAATATGCTTGCCGCGCTGGCACGACAACCGCCTATTCATTTGGGGATGATCCCAGTCAGTTGGATGAATACGCATGGTTCGCTGATAACACTGACGGTAGCTACAAGAAAGTTGGGCGCAAGAAACCAAATCCTTGGGGCTTGTACGACATGCATGGTAACGTCGCTGAATGGGTTTTGGATCAGCATCGAGAGACTGGTTATCTCCCATTAGAAGGAGCAGCTAAAAAGGACCCGCTTGATATTCCATTAACTCTGTATCCCAGAAGCGTCCGTGGTGGCGGTTGGGATCAATCTGCGGAACAACTCCGCAGCGCTGTTCGTATGGGATCGACCGAGGACTGGATCGCTCAGGACCCGCAAGTTCCAGTAAGCATTTGGTATCTCACAGATGCTCTCAACGTTGGGTTCCGAGTCGTACGTCCCCTGGTCGAACCGACGGAGGCTGAAAAGTCAGCAATCTGGGAGAAATCTGAGCCAGTTCAAGTGGAGCGGGCAAAGCCCAAGGAAGATACTGACCATTCCGAATAGTGATATGCTACAACACAAGTTAGGCGAGTGGCAATTAGAAGTATGCTGGACAGTTTGCGCTGAACTGCTAAATCGAATAGCACACGGGGCAATGTTGTTCCGGTTCAGCTACATCGTACGAGCCATTTAGCGCATGCTCACAGGAGCGTTGGAAAGTTTTTTCCGCCGTACGCCTTACGAACTTGAATAGCTCGTCACTAACCAATTTTCCTAACCGTTTTGGATTCGCAAGTTTAAGACCAAGCTGGCACGCAGGTGCCAGATCATTTTCGTTAACTAGCTTGAGGTTAAATATGTCCACCAAGTCCATGCAGAACGATGTTTCGCGCCGCGGATTTCTCAAGGAAGGGAGTGCTGTTGCGGCGACGACCAGCATTTTCGCCAGTCAGTTACCTCGAGTCCATGCGGCTGAGGACAATACGATTCAAGTCGCACTTGTGGGGTGTGGCGGTCGCGGAACTGGAGCGGCCAAAAATGCTCTGTCGGTCACCAATGGTCCGATAAAGCTTGTAGCCATGGCAGACGTATTTGATTTCAAACTCAATAGCAGCTATCGCGACCTCTCGAGTAGCTTTGCCGATAAAGTTGATGTCCCAGACGATCGCCGCTTCTTGGGCTTTCATGGTTTCAAGGAAGCCATGGATCGTTTG
>CAZVBC010000227.1:0-11478 GCA_964625155.1 uncultured Pirellulaceae bacterium | reverse complement strand
AAAATAACAGTGGCAGTATGCAGGCACTCCAGTGTGATGGCATATTTTCAATTATCCCTCGCCTTATTGCTTGTTGGTTGCTGATCGTCCAGTCTCTTGGCTCAGCGGCTGAAAGGCAACCGAACATACTGCTGATCGTTGGCGACGACATGGGATATGCTGATGTCGGATTCCATGGTTGTAAAGACATTCCCACGCCGCATCTGGACGCTTTGTCTTCCTCCGGTGCACGATTTAGCAATGGATACGTGAGTGGTCCCTATTGTTCACCCACGCGAGCTGGATTGTTGACAGGTCGCTATCAAGTACGGTTTGGACACGAATTTAATCCTGGCGCGGAGGGCCAAGGCCTACCTACGGACCAACGTACTTTGGCAAATCGACTGCAGGAGGCTGGATACCATACCGGGCTGGTAGGCAAGTGGCATCTGGGTAGCGACAGCAAATACCATCCTCAACAACGAGGCTTTCAAGAGTTCTTCGGATTCCTTGGCGGATCGCACAGTTATTTCGACGACCGAGGTATTCTCCGAGGTCACGAAAAGGTCGAGGAACGCCAGTATCTGACGGACGCCTTTGGCCGGGAAGCCTCATCGTTCGTCGAACGGCATAGGGATCATCCTTGGTTTCTCTACTTGGCTTTCAATGCCGTGCATACCCCGATGCATGCGACTGAAGAAGGGCTTTCGAAATTTTCGAAGGTGTTAGACAAGCAGCGGCAGACATATAACGCAATGATGGCTGCCATGGACGACGCGATCGGAGCGGTCATGCAGAAGCTGCAGGACACCAAGCAAACTGAGAATACCTTGATAATGTTCATCAGTGACAACGGTGGTCCGACGATGGTAGGTGTGACCGTAAATGGGTCACTTAATCATCCACTTCGTGGCAGCAAACGAACAACGTTGGAGGGTGGCATCCGTGTACCTATGCTCGTAAATTGGCCCAAGAAAATACGGCCCAGCGTATATGAAAATCCAGTTATTCAGCTTGATCTCCATGCAACGGCTCTGGCGGCGGCGGGCATCAATATCTCCCCGGATTGGAAGCTGGATGGAGTAAATCTCTTGCCCTATTTATCAGGTGAAAACCATGCGGAACCACACTCTGCATTGTATTGGCGCTTCGGGGAACAGATGGCAATTCGTGCGGGAGATTGGAAATTGGTGCGTTATGACCTCAATGCCGATTCTTCGACCGGTCGCAGGCAAGGAGTAAGCGACATAAAGCTGTACAACCTGGCAACGGATATCCACGAAGATATTGACCTGTCAAGGCAACATCCTGAGAAGGTGCGAGAGCTGCAAGGGAATTGGAATACTTGGAACCAGTCGAATATTGAACCGTTGTGGGGTGGGCGCGCCGCCACTAGAGACCGTTCCAAAAATGAACCTGCAAAGGTTAAGAAGAATCGGCAGAAAGCCAAAAATGATGCGGGCAAATAATTGACCGTTGGGTTTTATTCGACACATTTCGGTAATTCCCTGACAATTGTTTGGCCGCAAGCTGAATCTCGCACACGAGTTCAGGATTCCTGTAATTGCATTTGTTGATTTAGGTTGTGAGCTTCCCTAAAGATCTAAATTGCCGTTCGTCATGTACAAATCCAGTTCTCATGTCACGTTGCCGGAACTTCTAGAGAGGGTTGATCAGCAAATGAGTCGTACCGACGAAGTTAAATTGAATTCTGGGTTAAATCTTGCGGGCTGGCTTGTGCGATTAATTATCAGGGGAATGCATTTAATGGAGTGCAGCCAACTTAGAAGAATTGTACGCTGTGTCCTTTCGTGTTGTTCCTGGATGATTGCTTGCGTGGTCAGTTTGGCGCAAGTAACCATTGATGCCGCAGAGCGAGTTGATTTCAACCGCGATGTTCGACCAATATTGGCGAACAATTGTTATGCTTGCCATGGTCCAGACGCAAATCAGCGGCAAGCGGAATTGAGGCTTGATCGCCGCGAAGATGCGCTGTCAGCGAAGTCATTTGTGCCTGGTGATTCTGCGGCAAGTGAAATAATTAAGCGGGTTTTCAGTGAACAGGCTGACCATCAGATGCCTCCGGCCGACGCAAACAAACGGCTGTCGGCTCGTGAGAAAGAGATTCTAAAGCTGTGGATTGAACAAGGGGCGGAATATCAATCGCACTGGGCCTATCAAAAGCCGATTAAGGCAGAAATCCCTCCAGGAAAAAATGCAATTGACTATTTGATTCAGCAGCAGCTTGACGTCGTCCGATTAAAACCTTCTCCGCCGGCAGATCGGCGTACGCTGCTACGCCGCTTGCATGCAGACCTTGTTGGATTGCCTCCGAGTGCAAGCGAGGTAGCCGAGTTTGTAAATGACTCATCCTCTGTTGCGTATGCCCAGTTGGTCGAAAACTTGCTGAGCAGTCCGCATTATGGCGAACGGATGGCGATTGGTTGGTTGGACGTGGTCCGATTTGCGGACACAATTGGTTACCACAGCGATAACCCTCGCAATATTTGGCCTTATCGAGATTGGGTGATTCGCGCCTTCAACCAGAACAAGCGCTTTGATCGTTTCACATTGGAACAAATCGCTGGTGATTTATTGCCCGACGCTGATCAAGAAACACGGGTTGGCTCCGCCTTTAACCGATTATTGCTTAGCACAGAGGAGGGAGGGGCGCAAGCCAAAGACTACGAGCAACGCATGTTGACCGATCGTGTTCGAGCTATCGGTGCAGTGTGGCTTGGTCAGACGACTGGTTGTAGCCAGTGTCACGATCACAAATTCGATCCTTTCACGATGCGTGACTTTTACTCGTTAGGGGCTTTCTTTGCTGATATCAAAGAACCGATTCTCGGTAGGCGTGAAGATGGCATGATGGTGCTGGACGGTGAAGGAAAAAAGAAACGTGAGCATTTGGTAAATCGTTTGACTGAATTGCAGCTAGAAATTGCTAAACCTCGTCCCGATTTGGCTGCGGTGCAATCGGCATGGGAGTCAGCCTCGTTGGATGCATATACAACCAACAACTCCTGGACAGTGCTGCAACCAGTTAATGCAACGACCGAGAAGAAAAACGTTACTCTGAAGATTGCTTCCGACAATGTCGTGCAAGGGACCATTGATCCCAAGCGTAATGTTCGACAGCAGAACGATGGCACGGAAGTGTATGAGATCACGTTTAACGACGTCGAACCAGGAACGACCGGCTTTCGCATCGAGGCACTCAAGGAAAAATCCCCTGGAATTGGCTTGGCTTCGAATGGGAGTTTTATTCTCACCGAGGTACAACTCCATCATGCTAACAAGCAGATGCTGTCGATTGGTTCTGCCAGCGGGACATTTATGCAAGCTGGATTTCCCGCAACTGGCGCGATCGATGGCATCGTCAGCGGTAAAGAGAACGGCTGGGGTGTTTTGGGAGCCAGCGGAACCGATCAAAGTTTGTATTTGCAGTTGAGCGAGCCTCTGAGTTCGAAGGTCCGTTCCCTGAAAGCAACCCTTTATTTTGCTGCAGGTGAAAATCAGGAAATTGCGAATTTGCGTTTCAGTTCGACTAAACAAACCGGTGCACTACGGGCGCCGCAAGTTGCAGTGCCGAGCCAAGAAATTGCTGAAATTTTGCAGATCGGCGTCGAGGATCGATCGCACGCACAGCTTGCCAAACTGCACGCGGCTTTCAAACAATCGGCTCCTGAGTTCCAAGAACTCCGAGAAAAAATTGCTAACTCGGAAAAGGAAAAAGCGGACTTTGATCAGGCGGCTCCCAAATGCCTGGTATCGGTCAGCGACGCCAACAAACGCATGGTTCGGATCTTGCCACGGGGTAATTGGATGGACGAAAGTGGCGAAGTCGTCAAGCCAGCGCTACCTCACTTTTTGCCACAGCCAACTTCGAAGAGTGGCGAATTGACGCGCCTCGATTTGGCCCAATGGTTGATATCGCGAGACAACCCACTAACGGCACGAACAGTAATGAATCGATTGTGGAAACATTTTTTCGGAATCGGACTGAGTAAAGTGCTGGACGATTTGGGCGCGCAAGGAGAGCCGCCGAGTAACGGTCCACTGCTGGATTGGTTGGCGTGTGAGTTTATGGACAGCGGTTGGGATATGCAGCATATGATTCGTCTGATAGTCCACAGCGCGACCTACCAGCAGTCATCGATTGGTACCGATGACCAAGTGGCCATCGATCCGCAGAACCGTTATGTGGCTCGACAAAATCCCTTCCGTTTAGAAGCGGAATTGGTGCGTGACAACGCGCTAGCTATTTCCGGATTACTTGCGCGATCGATTGGTGGCCCCAGTGTCAAGCCGTATCAACCAGAGGGATATTGGGAGAACCTGAATTTCCCGCAACGCACTTATCCCAACGACATGGGTTCGGCACAATATCGACGAGGGCTGTATACGTGGTGGCAGCGCAGTTTTTTGCACCCCAGCATGTTGGCGTTTGATGCCCCCAATCGTGAAGAGTGTTGTGCAGAGCGGAATCGATCGAATATTCCTCAACAAGCGCTCGTATTGTTAAACGACCCGACTTATGTTGAGGCCGCGCGAGTGTTTGCTTCACGAATTCTTGCTGAAAGTAATTCCACAACGAGAGAGCGTCTCAAATGGACTTGGCAGCAAGCGTTACAGCGTGAACCGACTGAGCGTGAGTTGCAAACTCTGACGCCGATGGTAGAGCAAAGGCTGGAGGAGTATCGCACCGACTCGGCTGCGGCTCAGGAAGTATTAAAAGTAGGCTTGGCTGTGGTACCCGCCGGTATCGATCCGGCAGAGTTAGCGGCGTGGACGCATGTCGCTCGTATTGTTTTCAATTTGCATGAATTCTTAACCAGATCATAGTGTTTCGCCATGAATGCACCATATCAGACGAAAATTACTCGGCAAGCTTTTTTGGGCAGGCTTTCGCAGGGCTTGGGTTCGTTAGCGCTGGCTGAATTGCTGTGTCGATCTCGCACCGCAGCGGCTGGGATTGAGGGAGTCCTTGGAAGTTTGCCGTTGCCGCAAAAGGCCAAGCGAGTAATTTGGCTAACGATGGCTGGTGGTCCATCGCAATTGGAGACTTTTGACCCCAAGCCGAAACTTGCCGAGATGCACGGCCAGCCGATGCCCGAATCGTTGACCAAAGGTCAACAGATTGCACAGCTTCAGGGCAAGCCGCTGAACTGCTTTGGCCCTCAGCATCCCTTTGCAAAATACGGCAAGAACCAAGTTGAAATCTGTGCGCTGTTTCCGATGATCGGTTCAGTAATTGATGATATTTGTATTATTCGTTCGATGACTACCGACGCGATTAATCACGATCCTGCCCATATGTTCATGAATACCGGTTCGCAAATTGCTGGTCGTCCCAGCATGGGAGCTTGGGTCACGTACGGGTTGGGATGTGAATCTGAGAACTTGCCTGGATTTGTAGTCTTAACGTCGCTGGGAAAAGGTGGCCAGAACCAGCCTATTGCGGCGAGGCAATGGAGTAGCGGGTTTTTGCCTTCTAAGTTTCAAGGAGTGCAGTTGCGGGGCAAAGGGGACCCTGTTTTGTATCTGAGCAATCCGGCTGGCATTACCCGTGATCGGCAAGGTGCTGATGTGGCGGCAATTGCTGAGCTTAATCGACAGCACGCTGAATTGGTACATGATCCGGAAATTGCTACGCGAATCGCCCAGTACGAGATGGCCTTTCAAATGCAAACCAGCATTCCCGAGTTGGTCGATATCAATCGCGAAGGGGCAGGAACACTGGAGTTGTACGGATGTCAGCCGGGGGATGGGTCGTTCGCGTCCAATTGTTTGTTGGCACGTCGACTTGCGGAACGGGGCGTGCGGTTCATCCAGCTCTATCACAAAGATTGGGATCACCACGGAGGTGTCAAAGAAGGAGTCGCTTTAAAGGCACAGGAAATCGATCGAGCTTGTATGGCCTTGATCTCGGATCTGAAGCAACGTGGCCTGTTCGATAGTACATTAGTTGTCTGGGCAGGTGAGTTTGGTCGAACTCCCATGTCACAAGGTGGCAATGGACGTGACCATCACAATAAAGCGATGTGCGTGTGGTTGGCGGGCGCTGGAATTAAAGGTGGCTATGTGCACGGCGCCAGCGATGAACTCGGTTATGCAGCCGTTGAGAATATCGCGAATGTGCACGACATGCATGCGACGATGCTGCATCAATTGGGCATCCGTCACGACGCGTTCAGTTTTAAATTCCAAGGGCTCGATGCTCGGTTAACAGGAGTCGAAGGAGCCAAAGTCTTGCACGAGATCCTAAGCTAACTATTTCGCCTAGGTCATAGGAATCGCCTCGCACCGACGCAAAATAGCTACGAACATTAATCGAAAGTGGCGCTGTCCAATTAACCATTTCGCATCCTGCGTGCGGACAAATAGTTTGCTATTTGATTATTCGCGAAACGACAACAATAACTGCCGTCCTTGATCGAGATGTTGGCGAACCAATTCTGCCGCTCTGTTCGATTTTCCGTCGCGAATTTCCGAGAATATGGCAAAATGCTCCAAGTAACTAGCGTGTGCGCGCTGGCGGTGAAGTTCGTATACGCGCGTGATGACTCGCCTGACTTTGTCGCTTAACTCCGTCATCACACGCAAGATCTCTCGATTTCCCAATGACTCGGCTAATAGCAGATGGAATTCAGCATCTAGTTTGACGCAGAGTGGAACTAAGTTCTTTTGATACATTGATGCTTGTTCGGCTAGATTGGCTTCGAGGCGTTTGATCTGCTCTGTGGTCAAGCGTCCTGTTAAGGTGCTAGCAACATAGGATTCGAGGGCTACGCGTATTTCATATTGGTCAATTAACTCGCTCAGAGACAACTCGCGCACAACGATTCCCTGTTGCGGGGAAATGGAGACGAGTCCTTCATGTTGCAATCTTTCTAAGGCTGCCTTGACCGGTGTTTTGCTCATGCCCATGTCGCTAGCCAGCTTGCGTTCCGCCAAAAACGAACCTGCGGGAAACCGGCCATTGAGAATCAGACTCTTAAGCTCTTCGTAGGCCTTCTCCTTCAGTAAAGTCCGTTCCATGTTCTTGACGCTGGGTGAGCGTTTGCCCAGAGTTCGTGGTCCGTTGGATGTCACTGCCATGCGTTCGCGCCCCATAATTCTTTGTCAAAGTTAATTCCATGTAAGCTGTACTGCAGACCGCAAAGCGACTATTGAATCTAACTGAGATCTCAGTAGACTTTCAAGTTAGTGCGTGGTACGAAGGGAGAGATTTCCAAGAATTAATGGGCTTGAGTGTGCCTCGTACAAATTGTTCTGTTCCATGTTTGGATATTTCATCCGAAAGCTCAGCGTGACTTCGTTGAGCTGTATCGTTTAGCGGCTCGTCTGCGTTCGGCTTACAAACGGAAATTGACTATGCAATCTTGGCGGTGCTTTATTCAGCTCCTGATATTGTTGATGATAATGACAAGTTCGACATGGCCAGCCGCAGGAGGCGAGCCTGAATTACGTTCCGCACTTATTCCTGCCTTTCCTGGCGCGGAGGGAGCCGGGAGCATGACGGTAGGAGGTCGAGCTGGCAAAGTTTTCGTCGTGCAAAATTTGGCAGATAGTGGACCAGGTTCACTGCGTGAAGCGGTAGAGTTTGCTGGACCGCGCACCATTGTCTTTGGTGTCGCGGGCGTAATTCAATTGAAGACTCCACTTGAGATTTCGCACCCGTACATCACCATCGCTGGTCAAACAGCGCCGGGAGACGGAGTTTGCGTGAGAGGTGAAACTACGGCGATCAACACTCACGATGTCGTTATCCGTTACATGCGATTTCGCCGTGGTAATCTCAGGCGCAGAGACGATTCTCTGGGAGGCAATCCGATTGGCAATGTAATCATCGATCATGTCTCGGCCAGTTGGGGACTTGACGAGAATTTGTCACTCTATCGTCGTATGACTGCACGAGCTGAAGGTGCCGATCTGAAAGGACCAGTGCGTAACTTGACAATTCAATGGTGCATATCCAGCGAAGCTCTCGACATAAACAATCACGCGTTTGGTGGTACCTGGGGCGGCCAGAATTGTTCGTTTCACCACAATCTCTTTGCATGCAATACCGGTCGCAATCCCAGCATCGGAATGGGAGGAACCTTTGACTTCCGCAACAATGTGATTTTCAATTGGCGGCATCGTACGATGGATGGTGGCGACGGCAGTTCGCAAGTAAATGTCGTCGCCAATTACTACAAGGCTGGTCCGGGCACTCCCGACGGTCCCATACGGTATCGGATATGCCGCGCTCAGGCTCGCAATGCTCGCGACCAGTTTCCTGGGTTTGGCAAGTGGTATGTGGAAAGCAATTATGTACATGGTTCGCCTGAAATCACCGCCAATAATTGGGCTGGTGGTGTTCAATACGATGAGGAATCGCGAGTCAAAGACGAGATCATTCCGGCAGGAACCGAACAAGCCGTCCGTGTATTCACTGAGTTTCCTGTTGCAATACCAGTATCGACGGAAGCGGCTGAAGTGGCCTACGCCTCAGTGCTGGCAATCGGAGGTGCAACTCTCCCCAAGCGAGACGCAGTAGATCTACGCGTTATCGAATCCGTGCGTACTGGAAAAACTATGACGGAGACCGGATTCCTTGAAACGCCAGCCGACGTCGGTGGCTGGCCAGCATATCAAGCCAGCAGCATTCCTGTGGATTCCGATCGCGATGGAATGCATGACGAATGGGAAATACAATACGGCCTAAACGCTACATCGGCTGGGGACGCAGTTCTGGATCAAGATCAGGACGGATACTCAAACATTGAAGAGTTTCTAAACGGGACTGATCCTCGACAATTTAAAAACTATCGCGATGTCAAGAACAACATCAGCTCGCTGATCAGCCGAGACGCGAAATGAGACGCAACCACTGCGCACATTATTGGTACATGGCACTTGGATTCATATGGCTACTGTGCCTTACTTCTGCCGCAGCAGTTGATCCGTCAAGAAGATTTGTTTATCCCGATGCGGACGGAAAGCTGGTCTACGATACGGACACCGATGGCAATCGCATTGTGGACTTTTCGTATGCAGGATACGCCAGTGGCAATCGCACTTTGCCGATCGTTAAGCCAAAGGTGCTGGTCGAGCCAATCGCGGGCGATAATACTGCCCGGATTCAAGCCGCGATCGATTACGTTTCCACGCTACCTATGGATAGTGATGGTCTGCGAGGAGCCGTACAATTGTCCCGCGGGAGCTTTCCATTACTTGGTAGATTGCGCATTGAATCCTCTGGAGTTATTCTGCGAGGAACGGGGAGCGATCAGAATGGAACCAAGTTGTTAGCCGCTGGGCACGATCGGACGAATGTAATTCGAATTTGTGGAAGAAACGATCGACATACGCTTGGTCTCCTTAAGACACGGCAAGCCAAGATTCCGTGTGGATCAAAAAGCATCGAGCTGGAATCCTTCGAACCAATAGAGGTAGGTGATCAGGTCGTAATAACTCGGCACAGCACTAAAGCGTGGATCGCAGCGATCGGCAATCGATTTCCAACTGATGAAAAAGGTTCTTGGCTGGATTGGCGGCCGGATACGATGGACGTCGAGTGGCATCGAGAAATTGAGAGCATTACCGACAATGCAATAAATCTGGACGCTCCTCTTACCGAGTCGCTCGATGGTGTTCTAGCCCAGTGGTCCATTTCTCGCTTTCGCTGGCCAGGGAGGATCGAGCAAGTTGGTGTCGAGAATTTGGCGATTGAAAGTGAATTTGATCACGCTAATCCGCAGGATGAAAACCACGCCTGGGGTGGCATTGCGATTGAGAACGCGCGTGATTGTTGGGTTCAAGGCGTTACATTCCGAGGTCTAGCCGGATCGGCAGTTGCCGTGTGGGAGACAGGCTCGCGCGTAACAGTCAGCGATTGCCAGTCGTCTGCGCCGGTATCTGAAAATGCTGGGTATCGACGACACACGTTTTACACTAGTGGTGGGCAAACCTTGTTTATTCGTTGCAGTTCCATCGATGGTCGACATGATTTTGCAGTAGGACATTTGGCTTCTGGACCTACGGTGTTCAGCTTCTGTCGAGCAGATCGAGCGAGCGAATTCAGTGGCCCGATCGAAAGCTGGGCCAGTGGTGTTTTGTACGACAATGTCACGTTGGATGGCGGAGGCCTCGCGCTGACCAACCGAGAAACGCAGCAACAGGGAATTGGATGGTCAGCAACCAATTGTGTTCTATGGCAGTGCACAGCTCCCACGATCACTTGTCGGCAACCACCGTTAGGCGATAACTGGTCGATTGGATGTTGGGGCGAGTTTATTGGTGACGGACATTGGCGCTCGATGAATGAATTCGTAACTCCACACAGCTTGTTCGAAGCGCAAGGGCGAGAACGAGGCGTCGACGTTGCAGTTCATAAAATCGTGCGCGACGCATTGGCTCCCGATTGTCCTAGCATCGAAACAGTTTTGGCTGCGGCTGGGCATCCGACGACTCAATCAGTTTCGCCCCCCGTGCAAACGCGGACGATCGAAAGAAGGAACGGCTGGTTAGTGTGCGATAATCAATTGTTGATCGGCGGCCGTGCGAATACAGTTTGGTGGCGAGGGAGTATCCTTCCCCGCCGAGCGGGAGAACTTGGAGTTGGAGTAACTCGTTTTGTGCCTGGTAGGGAAGGATATGGATTTACGGACGATCTGGGTGCGCTTGCGCGAGATCTAAGCAAACGCCGTATCGTTTTGCTCGAACACCATTGGGGGCTCTGGTACGACCGCAGGCGCGATGATCATCAAATGGTGCGACGCATTGATGGCAATGTTTGGCCCCCTTTCTACGAACAACCATGGGCTCGCAGCGGGCATGGCCGAGCGTGGGATGGTTTGAGCAAATATGACTTGACCAAATTCAATCCTTGGTACTTTGCTCGACTAAAGATGTTGGCCGCAGAATTTTCGCGCCATGGACAATTGCTCTGGCAACAAATGTACTTCCAACACAACGTGCTTGAGGCAGGCGCGCATTGGGCGGATTTTCCATGGAGGAGTGCCAACTGTCTTCAGGATGTTGGTTTTCCCGAACCACCTCCCTATGTCAATAACAAGCGCATCTTCATGGCAGACCAGTTCTACGATATTACGCACCCAGTACGACGCGAGCTGCATCGGTTGTATATCCAGCACTGTCTCAGCCAGCTCGGCGATAGCAGAAACGTCGTTTTTTCTATCGGCGAAGAATTTACAGGACCCGAGAGTTTTGTGCGGTTTTGGCTAGAAACGATTGCCGACTGGCGGCAAAAGCATGGGCAGAAAATCTTGGTTTCACTCGGCTGCACTAAAGATGTGCAAGATACCATTCTTGAAGATCCTCAGCTGGCAAGCCAGATCGATATTATCGAACAGAAATACTGGTGGTACACCAAAGATGGCGGCACGTTTGCGCCGCAAGGAGGAGTGAATCAAGCACCTCGACAGCAACTGCGCGAGTATCGAGGCGAAAAAGGAATCTCTCCCATTTCGATAGTTAGGCAAGTTT
>CAZVBC010000226.1:0-11510 GCA_964625155.1 uncultured Pirellulaceae bacterium | reverse complement strand
CGTGCCCGGCATGAAGGCGCGGCTGACGGTTGCCGTGGCTGTGGGGATCGGCAGACTTGGCTGCTTTGTCGCAGGTTGTTGTTATGGTACAGCGACCGACCTGCCATGGGGCGTTCAGTTTTCTACAGCAGATCAAATCACCGGCTTCACTGCACGCCGCCATCCGACCCAGCTCTATGAATCCATTTTCCATTTTGCGACCGCCGCGCTGATCTGGCAGCTCGAGCGCCGTAAGATTTGGCCTGGGCAACTGGTAAAGTTCTATATCATTAGTTACTTAGTTTATCGGCTGATTTCCGAACTGATTCGTCCGGAAGCTCGCCTGCTGTTCGGAATGACCGCATATCAGTGGTGTGCGCTCATCTTATTGCCAATCTTTCTTTATCTCTGGTATCGCGATGCCAGAGTTAATGCGGCAAGCGCGAATAAACCAGCGGCATTCGGTGAATGAGCTTGATCCGAATCTCTGGCTTGAGGGCAGCGTTCAGAAAGTGACCAGCGAGGCGCGCATACTGTTCATTGCTCAATCAAGCATGTTTTTACTTGGCCACTGATTCGAGGGCAACCAACTGTTGTTCCTGCGACATCTTGCGGATATCTTCGGTAATGCGCATCGAGCAATACTTTGGTCCACACATGCTACAGAAATGCGCGCTTTTGAATGTCTCTTGTGGAAGTGTCTCATCGTGGTAAGCACGAGCTGTTTCGGGATCGAGTGCCAAGCGAAACTGCTCGTTCCAATCAAAGGCGAAACGAGCGCGGCTGAGTGCGTCGTCGCGATCCTGAGATCCTGGGCGTTGGCGAGCAAGGTCGGCGGAATGTGCGGCGATTTTGTAAGCGATCACGCCTTGTTTAACATCTTCGCGGTTAGGCAACCCTAAATGTTCTTTTGGAGTTACGTAACACAGCATGGCTGCTCCACTCCAACCCGCCAACGCCGCACCGATTGCGCTAGTAATGTGGTCGTAGCCTGGGGCAATATCGGTAACTAGTGGACCAAGCACATAGAAGGGTGCTCCGTGGCAAACTTCGATTTGCTTTTTGATATTCATGTCGATCTGATGCATTGGGATGTGGCCAGGTCCTTCGACCATGCACTGAGTTCCCTTTTCCAAGCTGCGGAGCACAAGCCTGCCAAGAACTTCCAACTCGGCAAACTGGGCCGCATCACTTGCGTCCGCGATTGACCCGGGACGCAAACCGTCACCCAGACTCCAAGTAACATCGTATTGGTTCATGATGTCACAGAGGTCATCAAAATGTTCGTAAAGTGGATTCTGTTTGCGGTGTGCCATCATCCATTTTGCGATGAGTGAACCTCCGCGACTGACGATTCCGGTAACGCGATTAACTGTAAGATGCAGGTGCTCCATCAGCACTCCACAGTGAATCGTCATGTAATCGACACCCTGCTTAGCTTGATGCTCGACCATGTCCAGAAAATGTTGGGGGCGCATGTCCTCGATATTGCCGCCAAGCTCTTCAAGCATCTGGTAGATGGGGACCGTTCCTATCGGCACCGGCGATGCATCAATGATCGATTTGCGAATGCGGTCGATGTCTTTGCCAGTCGACAGATCCATTACGGTATCGGCGCCATAGTGAACGGCAGTATGTAGTTTGTCGAGCTCATCCTCCCGATTACTGGTAACCGCGCTATTGCCAATATTTGCATTGATCTTGCACTTTGCCGCAATGCCAATACACATCGGCTCCAAACGACCAGCCAAGTGGACCTTATTGGCAGGGATGACCATTCGGCCCGCAGCCACTTCACTACGAATCAAATCTACCGACAATCGTTCTCTTTCAGCCACAAATTCCATTTGGGCAGTAGTCTCACCAGCTCGGGCAGCTTGCAATTGGGTCGTCACAACAGTTAGGCTCCTCGAAGAAGTCCGAATCGACAACGCCGGTACTGGCTCAATAAGCTTTCACGGCTTTTGAATTGAATTATCCGGGATTATTCCAAGAAGAGAACCCTAGGCGCGTGTGAAAAGAGAAGTTTTGTGTGTAACCTTAGCTCAGGTCAGTGGGGTTGCAGTTTTTTAGACGTTTTTCGCAATGGGTAAGGGCAGGGCAGGGGAGGTGATTACCAAACGCATTGGTAGCATCGTAGGTTTCGGCGAGGCGCTTATCGATATCTTCTCAACGGGTGAGGTGATTGGTGGTGCCCCTTTGAATTTTTCAATTCGCGCTGCGGAACTTGGTGGACCACTTGGATACCGCACGGCGATGGTCACGCGAGTAGGCCGAGACCAACGCGGCAGCTCAATTCTCGAACGACTGAACCAAAGTAGCCTCGATTCCGAATACGTCCAATTTGATCCTGAGTTGCCTACGGGAACAGTGCACATTCGTCTTGTGAATGGGCAACCGGAATATTCCATCGATCAACCGGCAGCTTGGGACAACATACAATTTACTGACCTTGAACATCGATTGGCTGAACAGGCTGTAGCAATCTGCTTTGGTACTCTAGCTCAGCGCAATTCGACTTCGATGGAGACTCTGCGGAAATTCTTGTCATCATCGCCAACCGCAGTTAAGGTGCTCGATCTCAACCTGCGCAAACCCTGGCCGGATCGGGAAACTGTGATCTGGAGTCTGCAACAGGCCGACATTCTCAAGTGCAATGACAGTGAATTGCAGATGCTAGCAAAGTGGTTCATAGATTCTGACCCAGGCACCGAAATCGAAATCGCTGCAAGAATTCAGCAAATTTTTGCACTGCGGTGCGTGTTTTGGACGCGAGGTGCGCAAGGCTGTGTTTGGCAATCGAACGAACGTGTGGTGCAAAGAAGTGTGCCCGTTCTTCCAAGTGCTGAAAATGCTGATACGGTTGGTGCCGGTGATGCTGCCTGCGCTGCGCTGGTCATTGGCGTCATCGAGAATTGGAGCTCGGAACGCATTGTCGATGTCGCCAACCTATGTGGCGCTTACGCCGCCAGCCAGCCGGGCGCTACCGCGCCGCTGCCTCAGGCGATTATCCAGCAAATTTTTTCTGGATAAGGGTTGCAACAGCCATTACCCTAATAAAGTGCGGAACGCACAAGGTAATCGCAATCCCAGGTGCAACAGAATCAATGGCCAGCGTAAAACGTTGCGTAGTAATTGCGAAAATGGACGTGATCTTAAACCTGGAGCGGTAAGAATATCATCGACCCCGTGCGGCCAGCTAGTCAATCGGAGAGACATATCGTGAATCCAATCACGATCATGCGGCCAATCCGCAAGTTGCTTGACCAGCTCTTTGGGTAAATTCGATTTCCCAATATGCGCTCCAACCAAACCTCCGGCTATGGCACCTACGGAATCCGTATCGCCTCCAAGCAGAATTGCTGATTCTACACACCTGCGATAATCTGTTGGATAACGTAAAAAACAGTAGGACGACATGATAACTGTGGGAATGATGTAGCCACTAATCCCGTTCTGCCAACCAAAGTGTCGCGCTACGGCGCGCGGGCTGCGCCCGGCCTCAAGAAAAGGAACTAATTCTTCGAGCCTCTCTCGCAAAACCACAATCTGGCTCGTCTGAATCATTCGCTGCAAAGCTGTTCGCGTATCAAGCTTGCCAGCTCGATGTGTGGCTGCGAGTTCTGCAAGCACTGCCAGCGTGCCACATGCGTCGGCGGTATGCGGATGCGAATGCGTAACCTTGGCGCTATCTTGAACCCATTTCCAGGAACGATGGCCAGTCTTATACAATGCCAATGCCAGCAACATGCTGCGAGTGGCAGGTCCGTTACCTGCGGACCAGCATGCACCTGGAATCCCCATCCACGAGAACCAGTGTTTTAAGCCCGATAGCCAAGTCGCTTTCCCAGCCCCAACCGGTATGCTGATTGAATACCAAGCTAATCTGCTCCGCAGGGCTGCTAGAAACTGATCGGAATCGCTACGGGAACTGACCACACTTTGTGCAGCGATGAGCATCAATTGAGTGTCGTCGCTATATAGTCCTAACCCAGGCCAAAGTGCATACTTTAGCGGTGGACGTCCAAACATCCGTAAGGCCGTGCGACGACTTAATCCTTCGCGAGGTAGCCCTAACGAATCACCAATAGCCACACCGAGGATGAGGCCCTCAATACAGTCGAGTCTGTTTTGGGTACTTTCCATGCGGAACCATCGAAAATACTTGGTTGACGCACTCCTTTGAGTGCGCCTGCGTTAAGACCAGCCAGGGAACTGCGTATCTCGCCAATGTTTGCTATTCTACCGGCAAAAAGCGCAGGAAACACGTTAATAGCCGTTCAAAGCGTTTGTTTCGCTTTGAAAATCCGCAGCAGGAAATCAACAACCAAAGTAGTTTAGTGAACTTTTGGTCACCGCACACGACATCGAAACTGAATTGTGCCTCCTTCACCAGTTTTTAGCTGTGAATCGATCTCCCATTTCAGCACTGAAGAACCAGCATCATTCTCCTCCGTGGTGAACTTCGCCTTCAGACTGCATTGCTGACTACCGTCAATATACTCCAAACGGGTTGATAAGCTATCCGTAATTACTGCCTTTTTTACCGGGATTGGGCCAATGTTATCGAATCGGAGGGAGAATTGGATTATATCCCCCGGTTCGGCAGTGGTATGTGAAGCAGCTTTGCATAAACGGAGCGAACAACCTCCGGGAGGAATATCGTAAATGTAAACTTCTTGCGCTCCCTTTGAATCCACCACTTGGATTGCAGTTTGGCCATTGATGGCAACTGCGAGCGATTCTGGGACGGTCCACGTTTGCGCATTGGCCAACAACCTTCCCAGCACAGCAGTTTCCTTTTCTTCCAGCTTGCCAGTTCTGAAGAAACTCAGATTGGCAAGTGGAGCGAACGCATCGCTGACGGGAATCGCTGGAAGCACGCTTTCCGCAGGAACACCTCGATTTCGATCCCGAAATGCGTCAATTAACTTCACAGATTCTTCCCCTTTGGCACTCACCGGCTGGGCAAGCGAATTTGCCAATCCAGCTTCGACGACCGCTAAGGGCCCCACCGGTGAGAGAATTGGCTGCGGGCCTACGGCCCGTTCAGTCAATTTCGTTCCAGAGATCTTTCGCACAGCGCCAAAGCGAGGTGCGTAAATCGGTATGCGATTGGAAGTCGCCACGCATTGCCGACCGTCCAGCATTTCATAGTGTGCAACGGTATCTTCGGCATCCAAACCGTGAATCTCGCCTGAAGCTGTTGTCGTAACAGTGGGTATTTGGTCGCCGCCATCAAACAAATACTCTTGCGGATCAAAACAGGGAGTGCGATTGGTTAGACAGTTAGTGCATTGACCACACGCGGCCTGTTGGCAAGGTTGGCATCCTTGTGCATGATTCCAGCCCGCTTCTGGGTGGTTGGCACTGAACTGCTGGTAGTACTGGCCTGCGCCCGTATTGTCGTGGACGGTAATGCGATCTTCATTGGACTGGAGCTCGTCGCCAATAATTGGTTCTTCGTAATTAACCTGAGTGTGCGCGTTTTGGTACGTAGAAGAATGGCTCTCAGCAGAAACATCAACTGCACCGAGGGCGTTCTTGGAGTTAGTTAAATGTGAGCTCTGATGAACCTGACTGTTAACGGCAGGGGTCGAAAGGTCTTCGGCAACATCAGAGAATATCGATGACCTCATCGGTAATGTGTTGCATCCGACCCACAGGCTGAGCCCTAAAGGTAGCATGCATGTCCATCGGCTTGTATTCGGCGGAAAGCTTCGCACAACAGAGCTCCACATCGCTGAAGTCCTTCAAATCGATGATTGATACACAGCAGAAAGTGCTGTCAGCGCAATCTGGATACACTGATTCTCGGTTCGTCTGCTTCGGGCGGCTCGCTGCGCGTGTCGCCTGGCTCGACAGCCGGCGTATTCGGCCACATGCCCGCGTCGATCAGTCCTTGACGCGTGGGGATGGGAGGCATTGGGATCCAAGGAGGGCATCCATACAAAAATGCTGAGAGATTACCGTGCGAACTGGGTACGCGC
This sequence comes from uncultured Pirellulaceae bacterium, assembly GCA_964625155.1. GTDB lineage: Bacteria > Planctomycetota > Planctomycetia > Pirellulales > Pirellulaceae > Aureliella. Next base: position 5,541 of record CAZVBC010000226.1, on the reverse strand, counting down.
GAACCGATCCGTACAATTGCCACTGGTCGTCCAAGTTGATCGGCGACCTGCAGCGCATTGGCTTGTGCATCGACATCAACTACCCTTTGTTCACCGGGCAACTGAGCGGTTGCTTCAGCGTTGCGCGAGTCCTCTAGGTAAACAACGCGAGTTACCAAAGCACCCTCGAGAGCCTGTAGCAGATCTTCTTGTTCCAAAACAATCGGAACCGGAAACCGATGTTCGCGGCCTGGTGGTGCACAAAGTCGATCGATGACTTCGATAGTTGGGTAAAGTTCCTCGCCTGGTCGATTGGGTATATTTGTAACTCGCACACGATATACAGTGCCGACTAGCATTCCAATTTTGACAGGGGAGGGCAGGGGAGGTAGAAAATCTCCGTCGCGAGCAATTGCAACTTCAGTCCTACCTGGACCGGAAATGGCCACGGGTTGAAAGTAACGAACCGCTGTGCCCATTCGAGCTAGACTTGCCGCGCCAACTGCGCCCGGCGGTAGTTCCGCATCCAAAAAGTAGTGCGCTGGTTGCCATGTTTTTTGGGCGCGCAGGGCAGGGGAGGGGAGGGCGATCACCAATACCAGGGCCAACGTAAAACTGGCCAGTACCGCTCGACTCACAAATTCGCTCGACTGCCGACAGACGTAAATCGCAAACATGTCACATCCAGCTTCTTAATTTCGCAATCGTTTCCGATCGTTGTAGCCATTCACTGTGTTAAATCCCATGTGGGAAAAAGCGACCAGATGCTTGAATAGCAACTGGTCGCCTCACACTCGATCGTTCAGATTTCTGACCAAGCACAGATCGCAATGAGTCTGCGTTGGTCCATGCTGCTTAGTTCGGCGGACAATAAGCGCCGTTCATTGCACCTGAGCCAGCCACGGGAGTATTGTGGCGGTAGGCGGCTGGTCGTCCGGTAGGTACTCCCGGATGGATGTTTTGTTCGGTAATCCGCATGCGACTCGGCGGTTGCGGATAACTGATTCCAGGATTCTGACGAACATGAATCTTCATGTGTTCGACAGGGTCAGGCAAATGCGTCCGCGTGTGATTGCTGATCGTGTGCTTCTTCAATCCAGCCGGAGTTCCCAACGGAATATGAGGAGGGCCAGGCAATCCGATTGGCGTGCCGGTATACGTCATGCCATACTGCGGTGCCGTGACACCAGCAACCATCCCGGGCAGGGCAGGGGGCATCCCCATTACACCACCCGCGCCACACATCGGCGAACCGTCTGGGCCAAGTACTGCATAACCCAGTCCGCCACCCATGCCGCTCATTTCGATGTCTTTATTGCCCACTCGCACGATCGCCAAAATGGAACCGCGACGATCGGCTTCGACGATCGGGTCCAAACCTGGATCCAGCCGGTTACTGACCAGAACGTCCACTCCGACCAACGCGTCGCCTTGGAATTCTGGGTCAGGTAGATAGATGACTTTAGTCACAAAATTTCCTGACAGAACTTGCTCGAAGTCATCAACGGTGAACTGTATCGGAATCGCATTATGTGCCAAGTATGCGCCTGTGCGCGGATTACCGTTGGCAACTTCAATTGTGGGATACAGCTCTACGCCTTCTCGCCCCTGGATATTCGTCAACTTCAATCGAAAGATGCCACCCGCCGGAAACTCCAATCGGCCTGGTACCACAAGTGGCTCGCTGGTAAATGATCCATCACCAACGATATCATAAAGGATTTGCATCGATTCAGGTCGGCTGAACAGCACCTGAACCGCTGGCGCTCCCATGCTGATCGCCCCGCCACCTGGTCCGCAGCCTCCCTCTCCCATGATCATTTCGGCGGACGCCGGCATTATATCTGGTGCAAGGACGCCTGGACCGGGACCACCAACGCCTGGACCCGGCTCAAGCAATTGCTGAGCTGGCGGCAAATTGTGGCGCACCGGGGCACAGCCAGTGAAGTAGCCTGCGGCCACCACAGCTAGCGTTGTCAAGAAAACTCGCATTCTCATGCTGAACCCCCTAGTCTGGGCAGACCGACCACATTCCGGCTTGTCTGCCACCATTCGAAAACGATCTGAGTGTGAACAATTCAGTATTGGCCTAGAAACACTTACTGCGATAACTCAGCGAACTAGCCGGATTCGACTGGATCCCAAGGGCTGGTACGCTGTAATATTCGCAGTTTCCTGAGTGGACCCATCCATGGGTTGTTTCCATCAGCCTCGGAAGATCAAGTCGAAACAGAATCTTCCGCTGTGGAAATATGTTCGGACTATTGGCCTACATTTCTTTGATAAATTCGGCATAACCGGACTATGAGGAGCAAATTGCCTAATCGGATAGTGAGAAACCGAAAGCGCGCGGTCGGCGGTCTTAAGCTTGAGATGATTTGCATGCGAATAGTCCTTGTACCAACGCTAGCAATCGGATCATTATTGTTCGCCATGCGGCCAGCTATTGGTCAAATTAACATTTCTGCAGACCAGTTTGTGCCGCAACCCGCTGAACTGGCTAATAGCTTGCCAGAGTCTGCACCCGTTCAAGCTCCGCTGTCGGTCAACGAGCGCGCCGGGCAGTTGATGCTCAACGCGCTATTGCAAGCGGTCTGGGGCGATGGACGCAGATGCCACGTCAAACAGAGAATTGTCTTATTCGACCGAGAACTTGTCGGATTTGGACAGTACGCTCACGCTGGAGGGGGCTCTGGAAAACTCAAAATGAGCTTGCGGTTCGCAGCAGGGGACCAACTCAATAGCTTTCAGCAAGTCAGCGACGGCAAACTCTTGCAGACGACCAGCATCATGGGAGACAAAATTGATCGACGTCGCGTTGACATCGGTAAAGTACATGAGCACATGCCGATTTCTGAAGTTTATTATGAAGATCCTGTGATAACAATGTATTTAGCGATCGGCGGGCAAGGAGAGATATTGCGAAAGTTATGTCAGCAATATCGTTGGTTTGATATCCAAACGGATCGACTTGGCGAAGATGACGTTTGGCTATTAAAAGGAGAATTGGTCACCGAGCCTCCTAAAATTCGGGCTCTTGCGCAGATTGATTCGAAGTTATACGAGCCAAACGTATCCGGATTATTACCACAATATGTGCGTGTCGCTTTAGGTAGAGCGCACCCGAATCAGCTATGGTTGTTTCGAGTCGAACAGTGGAAAGCAAAACCTATGACCATTGTGGGAGATCCCCATCCCCTCAGCGCTGTGATCGAATTTATTCAGCCCGAAATCGACCGCCAGCTTCCACCGGCAATGTTTGAAGATGCTGGATTTGCGTCTAGCACGGACCCGATTGAGGACGAAACTGAAAAGTATACGCCTCCTCATCAGGCCACTGCCACTATCGCCCCCCAGACCACGCAGCGATAACGTTGGCAAGTCAGCAGACGAGAATTATTCGTTGCGAGGCTCGCAGAGGATATGGGGATACGGCGCATAGCAGCCGATTCTAGCAGGAAGGCTCATTTGCGATTTAGGGGTTGTTGAGTAAACTCACTCTACAACTATTGCATGTTGTAGGTTATTAAGTCGGCGACATAGACATTGAAGGTGCAGTGTGATCAATACTTTGGCTGTGGTGGGAGCAACGGGAGCGGTAGGGCGAATTGTCTTGGAGGAAATACTCCAGCGCGGCTTGAAATTCAATCAGATCAAATTGTTAGCTTCCGCACGCTCCGCCGGCATGAAGGTCAAATTTGGCGAGCGTGACTTGGTGGTTGAGCCTTTGACTCCGCATGCCTTTGACGGGGTTGATGTGGTTATCGCCAGTACGCCCGACGAAGTTGCGGCCGAGTTCGTACCTTGGGCGGTGGCCAAGCACGCGATTGTCGTTGATGAGAGTGCGTATTACCGCATGGACCCTAGTGTGCCGTTAGTGATCCCAGAAGTAAATCCGCAAGCGATGGAAACGCATCGAGGGATCATCGCCAGTCCCAATTGTAGTACGACTCAAATGGTTGTGGCACTCAAACCACTCTACGATGCTGCTGGGTTGAAACGAGTCGTTGTCAGCACCTACCAGGCGGTCAGCGGAGCCGGGTTAGCTGCCCAAGATGAATTGGTAACGGGAACACGAAATCACTTAGATAAACAGCTTGAACAACCATCGATGTTCCCATATCCAATTGCATTTAATCTTATACCCCAAATCGGCTCACCAAAGCACCAAGGATTTACTTCGGAAGAAATGAAGATGGTGCGTGAAACCCATAAGATATTAGGCGACGATCAGATTTCCATTAATGCAACCTGCGTGCGCGTTCCTGTCTTAATTGGGCACAGTGAATCGATTTATTGCGAAACGGCTGAACCATTGGAATTGCCTCGGATATTGGAGCTATTTCGCTCGGCCCCAGGCGTGACTCTAGTGGATGATTTGGGGAACAAGCAATACCCAATGCCGCGCGACTGTGCACACAAAGCAGATGTTTTTGTAGGTCGAGTCCGCAAGGACTTGAACTATCCTTGTGGTATTAGTTTTTGGTGTGTGAGCGACAACCTACGTAAGGGTGCTGCAACCAACGCCGTACAGATCGGCAAAATGCTTTCTGACAAACTGGCGAATGTGTCCGCCTGAGGATTATGCACGCGTGTCGGCGACCGATTCAGTGAGTGCGGCAGCAGACTCTGTCGACGACGACCTGCGCGCCTTTAAGTTAACTTTGGCTTACGACGGGTCAGCCTATTGCGGTTGGCAGCGGCAAGCTGGTCATCCGTCAATTCAAGCGGAAGTTGAAGGAGCAATTTGTAGGCTGATCGGCCATTCGACCATTGTTGCGAGAGCCAGCAGCCGCACGGATACGGGAGTGCATGCCCTCGGACAAGTCGTGGCCTTCAAGTCAAATCTCTGGCGCGCGACTGCCGAACACCTGACGTTGGCACTCAATACGCATTTGCCTCGCGATATCGTGGTGCGACATTGCCAAGAGGTACCATTGACGTTTCATCCAATACGAGATTGCATCGGCAAGCGATACCGTTATCAAATTTATTCATCGCGTATCTCCGACCCGCTCCGTAAACAATTTCACTGGTGGACTCCTCGAAGTTTAGATGTCGAGCGGATGCGACAAGCAGCTCAGCATCTGCTTGGCACGCGAGATTTTGCGAGCTTTCAGACACGTGGTAGTCCAAGATTGTCCACGCAGAGAAATGTACGCGAAATACTCATTAACGCTCGTCCAGCGATGGATGGTTGGGATGTGCACATCGAAGTCGAAGCGGACGGTTTTTTGTACAACATGGTGCGCAATATCGCAGGTACCTTGGTGCAAGTCGGTCATGGCAGGAGACCGCCGGACTGGGTTACTGAAGTCTTGCTCGCCAAAGATCGTCGTAGCGCAGGACAAACGGCACCGGCCGCAGGGTTATACTTGCTCGAAGTTTATTATCCTCAACACGTGCAATGGACTCCTCAACAAATTGGTCAGGTAACATCGTAATGCGAGTACTGCACGTCATTACCCGGATGATCATCGGAGGCGCGCAAGAAAACACGCTGTTTAATTGTGTGGATCTAAAACAGCTCTACAACGACGAAGTTCTGTTGGTTACTGGGCC
>CAZVBC010000225.1:0-11554 GCA_964625155.1 uncultured Pirellulaceae bacterium | reverse complement strand
CATTCGAATTGATGCGGTTTTGGAACGAACAGTCCACGCGATTTCGGCATCCCACAGTCAGCATCGACATGGTCGATTATTGGATCGACAAGATGCGCATCCGCTTGCCGCCGGCCGAAGCAGCGGCGAATCCCTATTACCAACAAGCCAAGCGAAATCGATACAGTCGTCGCAGCGAGACCGCTCGTGCCACGTTTGATCAGAAAGCCGAAATGCGGCGGCAAAAAATGCGACTCCGCCGAGAAGAGGTGCGGCGCAAGCGACCGAAACTTGAAACACGATGCTGCCCTGAATGCCACGAAGATTGGCCGCTGACTGAGGAATTCTATCGAGCCAAGCAGGATGCGCATACGAACAAGATCTACTACGAAGCGAAGGGATGCATTCTGTGCGCCAATCAAACTCGCCGCCGAATTTCGCTTTGGCGTTCACAAGGCAAGAGTGCTGAACTGATCAGGCAATTACTTAAGTCCGAAGAACGTGGACGTCGTAACGCCAAAGCACAAGCGGACATCCTGTCTGCCAAAGAACTGCGCATGCAATTACTTGCAAAGAAAAAGTGTCCGCCACCGCGTCTATGCCTCGACTGTCAAGAAGCATGGCCTCTGTCGCACGATTTCTGGAAGCCTGCATCCAATGGCACTTTCCCACGCTTTTGTCGTTTTTGCGATAGCCGCTATCGTCGTGAACAAAAGCGAGCCAAAGCGGACGGACGATCTGCGGAGATGATTCGGGCGATTCGTAAGAAGATGCTGGCCGAAGCACTCGACGGAAATCGCCGTACTCGCAGGAAGCAACTTGAGGAACAAGCAGGCTACGAACTGTTGCGGTTACGCAATGGTAGTTCACGAATTTGCAGCATTTGCAATACGCACTGGCCGCTTACAGAGACATATTGGATTTTCGAACCAAGCGATGGACCGCGATCCGGTAAGCTGGCACGTACCTATTGTCGTTGTTGTTCCCATGACAAAGACGCTAAGCGAAATAAACATCGTCGCCGATAACGCCGTCGCTGATAAAACGGAATACGCTGACCGTAAAGAAAAATGCACGGATCGGCACAATTTGAAACGCAGGGGACGCCGAGAACGCTGAGTTAGGAGGAGGCTGACTGAGGAACGTCTGAAAAAACGTGTCGAACGCCCAGACAGTCCGGAAACTACGACGCTCAAGCGTCATAATATCGACACGTTTCGTTTATGCGGTGAGCGCCGAGGATGAGGGAGAACAGGAAAGACGTTCACGAGTAAAGGTAAAAAAAAGGAGCAACCCTAATTGATTTTACCGAGGTCCAGAGCAAGAATCTTCATCCTACCATTGTCCTTTTTGGGGTTGGAGATGGAAGGACGACTGCGAGGTTGTTTTGAGCAACTAAAGATCTCGTGGCTAAGGCGCTTGATGATTGAATTCAATCAACTCGCTCCAACCCCAGAACTTAGCTGCATTCGTTGGGCAAAAACAAAAATCAATTCATTTCATGAAAAAGCTGATTGCAGAGTTCTTGGGGACCTTCACCCTCGTGTTCTCGGGTACCGGAGCCATCATCGTCAACGACGTCTCGGGTGGAAGTATCACGCATGTCGGTATTGCACTGACATTTGGGCTCGTCGTCCTTGCCATGATTTATGCCCTAGGTGATGTTTCTGGTGCACATCTCAACCCTGCGGTCACGATTGCATTCTATGCAGCAAAGCGTTTCTGTGGTCACGAAGTTGTCCCTTATATTTGCAGCCAGCTCATTGGTGCGTTCGCTGCAAGTTTTTTGTTGCGTACGATGTTTCCATCCCATCCGACGTTAGGTGCAACTTTGCCAACCGGCTCAATCTGGCAATCGTTGGTCTTCGAGTTTGTGCTCACATTTATTCTAATGCTGGTCATCCTCAGCGTTTCCACAGGATCGAAGGAGCGAGGCATTACGGCTGGTATTGCCGTCGGAGCGGTAATTGCATTTGAGGCTTTATTTGCTGGTCCGATTTGCGGAGCATCCATGAATCCGGCACGGTCCATTGCCCCGGCGATCGTGTCGATCCATGTCTCGAGTTTGTGGCTCTATATAGTCGCTCCCATTTGTGGGGCGTTGTGCGCGGTTTTCGCGTGCATCTGTATGAGAGACGATTGTTGCTGTGTCGCCGAATCAAAAAACCTACCCAGTGCTACAACCAAATGAAAAACGTTCTTTTTGTCTGTATTCACAATAGTGCCCGCAGTCAAATGGCTGAAGCATTTCTAAACCGAAAATGTCCAAACGAGTTTGTGGCGTACAGTGCAGGTCTCGAGCCGGGACTTCTTAACCCCATCGTCATTGATGCAATGAATGAAATAGGCATCGATTTGTCGCACAACAAAACCAAAAGCGTCACTGACATGCTTGATCGAAAGCTGGTCTTTTCTCATGTCATCACGGTTTGTGACGAAGCCAGCGCAGAACGTTGTCCGATCTTCCCTGGTTCCGGGCAACGTCTTCATTGGTCATTTCCCGATCCATCGGCTCTCACCGGTACAACGGCAGAGCGACTGGTGCGTGTTCGTGAAATCCGCGACTGTATCCAACGACAAATCGAACAGTGGTGTGTCGACGTTTGTGGCATAACTCTAACGGCGTAATCAGCCGGAGTGTGTTAACGCCTAGTTTTCCTTGATTTCGCGTCTAGAACCGGAACCATCCTCTTGTGGCACTCTGGTATGAATGCAGCGTCGAGTTCTGGATTGATTACTACATCGTCCGTGCAGTGACCACCATGGATAGCAATGAAAGTAGCTCATACTACATCTCGAATAATATTCTGCTGTCAGTCGGTGGCTCGTAGTTCATCCAAATGCGCTCAGTCATTTTGGGCTTTTGCTTGGCACTTGAGGCCTTGTTGTCAATTTCGATGTCAAAAATCCGCCAATTCTTCAAGTGTTTGTCGTAAAGGTCATTCGGGTATCCAGATAGTATCACCATGCCAGAGCAAGACAACACAGTCTCGAGCAATTCCATATGCTGAGAGGTGGACATTTCGTGGTCGTAGTCCTCAATCGTAGCTCTTGTCTCGTGGAGGTAAGGTGGGTCAAGATAGAACAAAGTTTTTGGACCATCCTGAGTTCTTATCACCTTCGTTGCGTCGTCATTCAAGATAACAACTCGTTTTAGTCTATCTGATACGTCCTTGAGTCCTTCAATTGCTGTGAGCCACGACGAAGCCTGCTCGTTCATTTGCCTACGAGTACGGTTGCGACTCAATGTCGCAAAGCTAGATAGTTTCCCTGCACGCGATTGCCGACATCGAATAAAGAAATTAACAGCGTGACGAATTGGATCATCGGTCGGTTGATGAGCATCTTCCCACTCTACTTGTGAGAAAGGAACCGCTTCAACGATGCGCATGAATTTCTTGAATTGGCCTTCTTCCTGTAGAACCCTCCAGAAATTCGTAAGTTCAACGTGGATATCGTTTACTACTTCGGAAATACCATCAGGCGACTTATTCAGCAGCACTGAACCTCCACCGAAGAATGGCTCGACATAGTGAACATGCTCCGGCATAAGTTCAATGATCCTCGCTGCCAGATAGTGTTTACCACCGTGCCACTTCAATGGTTGAACCAATCGTTGATCTTGCTTCACCAACTCATCCTTGCCAAATCATTTGTAATTTCGAGATCCAGTACGCTACGAAACGGACATGCACATTCTATGCTTGCGGGATTGCAATAACGCGGCACTGCAATAACAGAGTATCGGAGTGAACTCAGCGCTAGCTCTCCGCTCAATGATTTTACGAGTGGTTGACTTGTCACCTGTTGCGACGATCCCCCACTCGATGTTTCCGGTTCACCCAAAATCGTAAATCCAGTCATGAATTCCCAGTAAGTTGCTGCACCTCTGTAAACATCTTTTTGGACCTAAGCAAGCGGATTTTGGGAGGGCGACGCTCCTGCGGAGTCGTCATGCGCGGCCGCACAACGTCCACAAGCAATGGTTCGCAAACTCGTGTCCCGAAAAAGCTGGGCAGGAACCTCGCTTTCCCGACCCAGATTTTCATTATCAAAAGGAATTCAAGGATGTTTAGAGCGGTGGCTCCTCGCCAGCTAACGATACCACTGGTAGCGTCATGTGACAACTTGCGTATGGGTGAGGAATATCAGGAGTGCGAAGTAAGTGATCGGCGCGTAGTGGTTTACGGCGATCGACAAATGAGCCAAAAACGTGGTTTCTTCTCTTTTCCGAAGTTCACGTTGCGACTTCCAGTCTGAATTCGCTGGCGATCGGTCGTCCGCGAACCGTTGCCACCTCTATGTGCCACCTCAATGTGCCAAATCGATCGCGGCAGCGATTGCGTGCGGACATGTATTTCGGCCATTACATTTAAGCTCACTGGCTGGGGAACGATTTTAAACTTTCAAGTCAATGATGGCTGGGAGTACTTGCTGCTCTTTCTGTTCGCGATATCGGTGGTTTGTATGATTTCGCTCTGTCACGGACGTAACAGTTTTTGTCAGGGATGATTTTTTGAGTGAATGTTTCAAAGCTAGTCCGGTTTTCCTTGAGATGTTCCGAATGAAGTGGTTTAGTAAAAGGTCAATTATTCGTGGCAGATCTTTCAGGCAGAAAAATTGTAATTGCTGGTGGCAGCGGTTTTTTGGGACTGTCGATGACGGAGTATTTTTCCAAGAGAAATGCGGCGGTCACGATTTTGTCCCGGTCCAAACCCAAAGTGCTTCCGGAATGCTCGCATCAAGTTTGGGATGGAAGATCGCTTGGAAATTGGCACGCTGCATTAGACGGTGCCGATGCGATTATTAATCTGGGTCCGGCAGGACCGTGAACTGCATCAAGACGCCGGACCACCAAGACGAGATCCTGCGATCGCGAATCGAGTCAACGCGAGTACTTGGACAAGCCATGCGTGCCGTCAAATTGCCTCCACCGGTCTGGGTGCAGATGAGCACAGCGCATATCTACGGAGACCCACCTTCGACAGTCTGCAACGAAGAAAGTGTCGAGGGAATTGGCTTTGCACCCACAATCGGTCGGGCTTGGGAGGCTGCGTTCTCGGAGAGCAAATTGCCGGGGCAGCGAGGCGTGATTATGCGAACGGGATTTGTTGTTGGTCGAGATCGTGGAGCTGGCGGCGGTGCACTTGCATTTCTCCGCTTAATTGCCAGGCTTGGTCTGGGTGGTAAGGTCGGCCAAGGGACTCAAGGTATGTCGTGGATTCACGAAAAAGATCTCAATGGTTTGTTCGCCAGGGCGATTACTGACAAGTCGATGTCAGGTGTCTACATCGCCTCCGCGCCAGCACCAGTCTCGCAAGCGGAGTTCATGCGAACTCTACGGATGGCAATTGGGATGCCGATTGGTTTGCCTGCGTTCGAATGGATGGTGCGTATCGGTGCACCACTGTTTCTTCGTACCGATCCAGAACTCGCACTTTACGGCCGCTATGTTGTATCGAAGCGGCTAGCTGAGGAAGGGTTCGTGTTTGAGTTCCCTGAACTTCAGTCGGCGCTGAGCAACCTTTGCGACCGCAAATGAACGACTGCGAAGTGCCCACTGTGTGAGTTGTGACTAACTTGACCCACGAGCCAGCACGGTATTCGTACAGAGCGATGCTGGTGTATCCGAGGACGAAATTCTCATTTTTCGTGGCACTGGGCCGGAAGGTTGAATTCTCTTTGTGGACGTGAACGATCGAGCTGACTTCTGCTAAACTACGCTCCAATCACAGGATTGTCAGCATCAGCGGCGAAGCAATTCTATTCACTCCCTTGGCGAACACCTAAGTACTATTCCAGATGAACTCTTCTGAAACCCAATCCACCGAGAATCTTGACGGAACACGTGAGGCACCGACGGCAATCCTGGATATTTTCCGTATGTTGGGACCGGGGTTGATTATCGCCGCGTCGATTGTGGGGTCCGGCGAGCTGATTGCCACCACGAAGACTGGCGCCGATGCAGGGATGAGTCTATTGTGGTTGATCATCATCGGCTGTGTGATCAAAGTTTTCGCCCAAATTGAAATCGGACGCTACACGATGATCAGCGGACTGCCGACGCTGTCCGCCTTTGACTCCGTACCTGGACCACGCTTGGCTGGACGTGGCAATTGGTTGGTGTGGTATTGGTTTGTGATGTGGTTAGCCAGTATCGCGCAGCTCGGTGGCATCGTCGGGAGTGTTGGACAAGCGACGGCGATCATCGTGCCGGTGACTGAGCAAGGCAAGTTGTATAACGCAATGGCGGAAAAGAAAACCCTTTTGCAAGTTGAAAGAGTATTGGGAAGTAAGCCTGGGGCGGCTGCGAATTCCTCAGAGTTGATTGCTGAACTAGAACGTGAATCACAGCGATTACAAACTGAATACCAAGATAAATATGACAGTGCATTACCGCGAGATGACATGATATGGACGTTGCCTTGGGCGCTTGCTACTTCGTTTATGCTTTATTTCGGTCGCTACCGTATGATCCAAACGGTTTCGACAATTCTTGTGGCTGCATTCACGCTGATCACCGTCGGCAATGTATTTGCAATTCAGAACAACCCGTCATGGGCGCTGACCGCAAGTCAGTGGATAAACGGACTTATTCCTCAGTTACCCGAAGGAGAAGGATCATGGAAGGCATTAACGGTGGCCATGGCAACGTTGGGCATCATCGGCGTTGGGGCATCGGAATTGGTGCAGTATCCCTATTGGTTGCTGGAAAAAGGCTACGCTCGTTGGACCGGCCGTTGCGACCATAGTCCTGAGTGGGTGGCCCGTGCCAAGGGTTGGTTGAGAGTCATGAAATTTGATGCTTGGACCTCCATGGTCATTTACACGGTAGCGACTATTGCGTTTTACATTTTGGGCGCAGCCATTTTACATCCATCCAAGTTGGTGCCCAATGACAGCGATTTGATTCGCACTCTACAAACGATGTACCAACCAGTATTTTCAAGTTACGCGCCGATCTTATTCATGTTTGGGGCTTTTGCCGTGCTGTATTCGACGTACTTTGTTGCCAATGCGAGCCATGCGAGGACTTTTGCAGATGCTCTGGCTGTGATGGGCTTACTTAGGCGCGATCCATATGTCATATCAAGGACGGTACGAATACTCAGCTTTCTATTTCCATTGTTGTGTTGCGCGATTTACTTCTTGTTTCCCAAGCCAGTATTCTTGGTACTGTTGAGCGCGCTGACGCAGGCCATCATGTTGCCGATGCTCGGTGGGGCGGCGTTGTACTTCCGCTATTGGAAGTGCATGCCTGAGCTGCGTCCTTCAAAGCTCTGGGATCTTTTCCTAGTGGGTAGCTTTGTAGTTCTACTGATCATTGGCACGTACTCGTTGTTAGCCAAGGGGCAAGAATTACTGAGTTTTTTCCGGATACTATAGCAATAGTAGGAATGGAATTGAGGCTAATGAATTCAACCTACACAGGGCATTGCCGTTCAGCATTTGGGCTGCTTGCGTCGTGGCGTACTTGGGTATGCTGCCAAGCTTGTTTGTGGCTAGGCGTGGCGCATGCCTTGGTCGGCGGTGCGACGGCATTTGCCGGAACACCTACGTCGACCGTCACGCAAGAATTGAGCTTGGACCGCCCCAATATTCTAGTCATCTTGGCCGACGACTTGGGCTATGGCGACCTTGGCTGCACAGGTCATCCCCATACCAAGACTCCTAACATCGATGCGCTGGCCCGGCAGGGCACTCGTTACACGCAGTACTACGTACACATGTTGTGTTCGCCGACGCGAGTTTCAGCATTAACAGGACAATTCCACTCCCGCTGGCGAATCTTTGGACATCTGGCCAGTATCGACGACAATCTCCGACGAGGCATGCCCGATTGGTTGGACAGCACCGCTCCGTCAATGCCACGAATGTTGCAGTCGGTTGGCTATCGTACAGCCCATTTCGGAAAATGGCATTTGGGAGGTGGCAGTGGATCGTACAAGAATGGCAAGTTGTTCATCAATCATCCGCAGGCGCCACCGATTTCAGCATATGGCTTCGACGTTGCTCGTTCGGCGTGGGGCAACAGCCCCACCTGGCGCGCTGCATTACCGGTCGAACGCACGCATGAAATTTATCCCTACGATGAGCCTGAATGGCAAACTTGGTCTAGTCGGGCCATCGGTGATGCGACGTGTGAATTTTTGGAACAACATGTACGATCTTTTCCGCAGCAACCCTTTTATGCTCAGGTTTGGCTGAGCGACCCGCATACTCCCCTGCGGCCAACAGACGAGATGCGAGCCCCGTATCTCCACCTGCCCGAACCTCAACAGACACACAGTGCCATGGTCAGCTACATGGACTCGCAAATTGGCCGCGTTCTCAAACGACTTGAAGAACTAAAGTTAGACTCTAATACGTTGGTTGTGTTTTACAGTGACAATGGTGGCGTGTTGAACCGAGGGGCCCGCAATTCACCTTATCGTGGCGAAAAGTGGACTCTATATGAAGGTGGATTACGCGTACCGTTGATCGTGCGTTGGCCAGGACATGTGGCGACCGGCAAAGTCGATACGGATTCTGTCCTAAACGTCTGTGATTGGTTTCCAACATTGTGCGAGCTCGGAGGAGCCAAAGCGCCGCAGGAATATGTAAGCGACGGTGAAAATATTCAGGCTGCACTACTAGGGACTGGCTTTCATCGTACTAAGGCGATGTATTGGCATCATCCGACAGGTGGTGCACGCTGTCCCGAGCTGGCAATCCGCTTTGGTAATTGGAAGTTATTACAAGATCCGAACGGAGAACGTCGAGCCCTTTACAATTTGGCAAGCGACTCCGCAGAAAGCCACGACGTTGCCTCGGCTGAGCCGTTAAGAGTCAAAGAACTTGAACGCATGCTACTTGCATGGTATCGCGAATTGCCGATACCAGCTTTGGCGTCGAAGACAAAATAGCCAGCGAGCACTGTATTTCAGTCCCTGGTCAGTGAGATCGCTGGTGATGATGCGATTGGCTGAACGAAGGAGTTGTGCATGCACGAGCTAGTCACGGTGGCTGTGTTTGATACCTTGCCCAAAGCAGATTTGGCAAGGAGCTTGTTGGAACAGGAAGGCATTTTGTGTGTGTTGACCGATGGCAATTTGGTGGCCATGGACTGGCTATTGAGTAACGCCGTGGGAGGAATCAAAGTGCAAGTCCCATCGTCAGAAGCAGACCGTGCAAAAGAATTCCTCGCCAACTTTCTGATGCCCAAGGCTGCTCAGAAAACTGATGGACCGGCAATTCGCTTTAGTTGTAGTGAGTGTGGGCAAGCTGTAGAGTTTCCGTCCTCGCGCGCAGGCGGAGTGGAGACGTGCCCAGCTTGCAAGAACTACATTGACGTACCTGAAAACGAATCCGAAGGGCCTGCATAACCATCATGCTCGTTCGATGGGAAATGGCAAGACTTGATCGATGGTGGACACATTACAGGCAACCATGATCAATCGATCCAACCCCAGTGCACATCCGGAACAATCGGGCAATCCGCTGCGCATGGCTTGAAGCAATCTGCTGGAACTGGGGAGAGGGTCTTTGCCATCCGCAGCTCGCTGCAACAACGTATGATGATTGCGAGCCTCGAGCTCGTCGGCGTCCAGCAACTCATGATAGCCATTTGCCAGCTCGATTCCTTGTATGAACAATTCGAATCTTTCCGCTGTTCCTTGTAATTTGTTACTGACTCTAGCCAATGCCGATTGGCTGGCAGGGTAGTGCGAAACAATGGTCGGGCGATGTTGTCCCAGTTGCGGTTGAACGACTTCAGAGAACAGCAGATTCAGCCAAGTATCTTTGTCCGAGCTGAAATCTTCTGTGATAGGCAATCCGAGTCTTGTCGCGGCACTTGCCAGTTGTGCAACTGTAGCCGATAACGGGTCGACTTGCGTGGCGGCTTCGAAGGCAGTTGAGTACGACACCACTTCAACACCTGGACGATCCAGAACGCCGGCGACGAGTCGAGCCAGTAGATCGATAGCTGAGTCCAGGTCATCGCCGATGCGATACCATTCGACCATGGTGAACTCGGGATTGTGGAAGTCTCCACGTTCTTCGGCGCGAAACACAGGTCCAATTTGGTAGATCGCAGACATGCCGGCAGCCACCAGTCGTTTCATGGAAAATTCCGGCGAAGTTTGCAAATAGAATTCACCGTCTCCGGCTGATTGGCATCGTAACTCATGTGCCATCACGCGGATTGGGTCGATATATGCATCGATTACCGAATCTCGGCTAAGTACAGGAGTATGTACTTCCGTGAATCCGTGAGTATGAAAGAACTCACGAATCTTCCAAACGATATCTCCGCGTTTGCGCAACGTCTCGATTGCGGCTGTCGGTCGCCAACTTTGGTCACAATTATGCTGCATGGCGATGGGGAAATATTGCGGGCTGCCAAGTTGGGTTTGGCGATAACTGTCGGCGGTCGCGAATGATCCTGCGAATAGCGAAGGGCCTACGATCATTTCGGCTATAGTAAATACGAGTATTGGCTTCACCCAATAACCCGACGCTGAACAATTGGACACTCACGATGCAGAGCATGGCACCCAAGATGAGCAGCGGATTGCCGGTCATATCGGCATTGGCAACCATTTTCATGCTCAACGTAGCTAGTAACATCAACACTCCCGCACCAAGGAATCCAAACCCAATTCGTCCGAACAGTTTCATCGGGCTACCATAATAATCGAGCATGTATTTTACGGTCAGCAAGTCTAACAGCACACGAATTGTGCGCGACAATCCATATTTGGTTTTTCCGAATAGTCGGGGATGATGAGTAGTTACCACTTCGACGCACTTGGCCCCTCGCCAATGCGCCAGGATTGGGATGAAACGATGCATCTCACCACACAGCTCTAACTCTTCAGCAATTTCACGCCGTATGGCTTTGAGCGTGCATCCCAGGTCGTGGATGGGAAAGCGAGTCACTCGCGAGATCAACCGATTGGCGATGCGACTTGGGATCTTGCGACTGACCAAGTTATCGTGGCGGTCCTTGCGCCAGCCGTGTACCAAATCGTATCCTTCGTCCAGTTTTTGTAACATCATCGGAATATCATTGGGATCGTTTTGCAAATCACCGTCGAGTGTCACCAAATAATCACCGCGAGCGACTTCGAACCCAGCTTGCATGGCAGCCGTTTGACCGTAATTCTTGCGGAAGCGAACCACTACTAATCGCTCGTCCGCCAAGGCAAGTTGCTCAAGCAATTCGCTGGACCCATCCGTCGAGCCATCGTCGACTAGTATCAACTCGCTATCGCCAGCTAATCCATCCATCACCATGGTGATTTGTTCGATCAGCAGGGGAATGCTCTCCAATTCGTTATAGACTGGAACGATAATACTGTTGCGCATGGCTACCTCCTGACCAATTTCAATGTCCGTCATAGCCTGCAAAGTGTAGAAGCCCTTGAGGTACGCAGGCAACACCAAATTCGGTTGTAATGCTAGCATCGAAGACGTAACCCATCGAGCATCTGCTCTATGCATTTACACCTGCGTCGCCTGTCGCAAAGGTCTGTATTAGAGAACGTGGACTTAGTTTGGAAGGCTCGCCACTTCACCACTGGAGATCGAG
>CAZVBC010000224.1:11366-11587 GCA_964625155.1 uncultured Pirellulaceae bacterium | reverse complement strand
TTGCTCGGTTCGTAGTGCTTGTAACGGTTGCTCAGCATAACCAAGCGAATTAGAGGGATACCGGCAAGTCGGACTTCGCAGACAACCGAACTTAATTTTGGCAACTCCCCGCCACATTTCCTGGTTGGTGCCTTTTCACAACCTATGTTTGCATGGATTTGACTACAAAGCGTTGGTGAGTCTTTTCATGCCACAGGTATTTGGATCACAATTTGTTGCGC
>CAZVBC010000224.1:0-11356 GCA_964625155.1 uncultured Pirellulaceae bacterium | reverse complement strand
CGGCAACCAGGCGAGCGACGCTCGGGGCCACCGCCGCCGGCGTGTTCTGGCCGAGGCTGATGCAGAAATTGTAGTCCGCATGGGCGGCGGCGAACTGCGTGCCGGCATCGCTCTGGGCAGCGGTGACGGGGCAATGAACAACTATGCGCTGCCACGCCTAGTTGATGCGCCGATCCAAAATGCCAAGATTATGATTATTGACGACGAGCCCAGTATTACTGAGATCGTCAAATCACATCTGTTCAAGGCAGGATTTAGGAACTTCAGCATCGTCACGGATTCGTCTCGTGCTATGGAGACGATACTCAACATTCTTCCTGACGTAGTCTTGCTGGACATCCACATGCGGCCGATTGACGGCTGGCAGATTCTCGACGCTATGCGCCGCGAAGAAATCACGCAAAACATCCCAGTACTGGTATTGACCAGCGCTGATGAAGAAGAATTCCGGCTCAAGGCTTATAATCTCGGGGCCAAAGATTTTCTGGCCAAACCTGTATTTGCAAGCGAATTGGCGGCCCGAGTACGCAACACGGCTTCGGCCAAGATCTATCGGGAATTGATGACGACGTACTCGATGCAGCTCGAGTCAGACGTGCTTAGTGACGCCTTGACAGGCATCCCAAATCGTCGCGCTTTTGATTATGAACTCAAACGCCGGTTGATGGAATGGAATCGCCAAAAGATACCGCTCAGCTTGTTGATGATCGACCTGGACCATTTCAAAGCCACCAACGATCGCTATGGACACCACGTCGGTGACTTGGTCTTGAGGCAATTTGCCGAGTTCTTGAAGGGGCAAATTCGAGATACCGACCTGGTGGCTCGATTTGGCGGCGAAGAATTTGCAATCATTCTGCCCTATTCGTGCCCTCGCGAGTCGCGTAATGCCGCAGATCGTACACGAGCGGCGCTGGCGGATCACGTTTTTGAGTTACCCGAGTTGTCACTGCGCATGACAGCCAGCATCGGGGTAGCCGATATTACTCACGGCGATGACGCTGAACTGTTCATTCGACGAGCCGATGCGGCTTTGTACGCCGCCAAACGCAATGGACGCAATTGCTGTTTCTTTCATAACGGAGCAACTTGCGAAGAAATCGGCCAAGCGAATGGCAGCCCTGGACAGTCGGTAACACCTAAAAACGTCTTTGGCCAACGTTACAATCCCACGCTTGAAGAAATGCGGATCGCCATCGTGGATGACGAACCGCAGATCATCGCACTGGTTCGCAAGTACCTGAAAGATGCTGGATACAAGAACTTTGTCACCACCGATGATGCCAGCCTAGCTCTGTCGATGATCAAAGCTGAGTCACCTGATTTGGTCTTGCTCGATATCCGCATGCCGAAAATCAATGGATTGGAAATACTAAAAAGCATGCGTGCCGATTATCACTTGAGCGCGATACCTGTACTGATTTTCACGTCAGCCACCGATATCGAGACTCGGGTTGAGTCATTGAGACTTGGAGCCAACGATTACTGCGAAAAACCCTTGCATGTCAACGAATTGCTTGTCCGCGTACGCAATACACTGATGGCGAAAGTGCATCTTGATTCACTATCCGAATACTCCAGCAATTTAGAGCACCAAGTTGAACTTCGCACCGCTGAACTAGCCGCCTCGCGACGCGAAGCGATCCAGTGCCTAGCCCGCGCCGCAGAAATGCGTGATGACAATACTGGTCGCCATATTCTTCGCGTCGGAAAATATGCTGCGATCATTGCTCGCGAATTCGGCTTCAGCGATGAACGAGTTGTGTGGCTCGAACATGCAGCTCAGTTGCACGACGTGGGGAAAATTGGTATCCCCGACAGCGTGTTGATGAAGCCCGGCCCACTGAACAAAGAAGAATATCAAGTGATGCAGCGTCACTGCCTGGGTGGCAGTAAAATCATTCGCGCTGAGGCAAGTAACTCGCCCGTCAATCGAATCGCTGGCAGAGAAGCTGGCGAAAGCGAAAATCTGAATTCGCCACTAATGCGCATGGCGGCCATCGTGGCCGAAACACATCATGAACGTTGGGATGGATCAGGCTATCCACGCGGATTGGCCGGAGAGGACATTCCTATTGAAGGACGCATCACCGCAGTGGCAGACGTGTTTGACGCTTTGAGCACACAACGACCCTACAAGAAAGCCATGCCCATCGACCAGTGCTTTAAGATCATGGCAGAAAACCGAGGCACTCACTTCGATCCAGCAGTTCTGGATGCATTCTTTCGGTGCAAGTCCGAAATCGTGCGCACCCAGCGCGATTACGCTGACGATTAAGAAAATCCGCTCAGCCTAACTCTGCAACCAAGGAGGCAGTTTACCTGCAGGTGGCAATTCAATTGACTGAACCTTGGCGATCGAATCGATTGCCAACAGTTGCTCAAGCGCCTGTACTGGTGGTTGGCTGTCGAGGTTCAAGACCCCAATCGCCTGCCCACCCGGGTGCTCACCACTTCGTCCAACTGCCATTTGGGCAATATTCACCTGATGTTGGCCAAACACCGTTCCTACGCGACCAATAATGCCCGGCACATCCGCGTGCGTAAATATCAGCAAGTTCCCATCGAGGTATGCTTCCAGGCGATGATCATCTAACAACACCAACCTTGGCATGTTGTGACCAAACAAAGTACCAGCCGCCTTGACCGAGCGCCCGCCACCATGAACTTCTGCGGTAATCGAAGAACTGAACGCACCCATGTCATGGCTGCGGCTTTCATTCAAGTCGATTCCGCGCTCACGTAAGAGGAGTTCAGCATTGATGATGTTAGCTTCTTCCACCAGCGCTCGTTCCAACAATCCCGCGCAAAATGCTGCCGTCAACAATTTGGTATCCCGGTCAGCCACTTCACCTCGGTAAGTTAAAGTGCAACCCGAGATCGACCCACCATGCCACTGGCTGAGCAATAATCCCAATCGGTGTGCTACATCCAAATACCCGCGCAATGCCTCGAGCGTTTTGGGGTCCAGCGACGCAACGTTGACTGCATGCCGAATTTCGCCGGTCTTGAAAAAGTTGAGGAGTAACTGAATGCCTTCGACGGCAACCTGAGTTTGAGCCTCCTCTGTGCTGGCTCCCAAATGTGGCGTGCATACCACGCCCGGCATGCCGAACAACGGACTGTTGGTACAAGGCTCCTCTTCGAAAACGTCGAGGGCGACGCCAGCAATTTTACCTTGCTTTAGACCTTCAACCAAAGCGACTTCATCGTAAATACCTCCTCGCGCACAGTTGATCAATCGCACGCCAGGTTTGAGTACATCCAGTTCCTTCATTCCCACCAAATGTTTGGTTTCATTCGTCAACGGCGTGTGTACGGTCAAGTAGTCAACCTTGGGCAACATCTCGGCCACCGTTTCGACGCGTTCGATGCCCATGCGAACAGCCTGTTCGTCCGACAAGAACGGATCGAATGCAATGACTCGCATGCGAAACGCCAGGGCTCGCAAGGCAACTTCACGCCCGATGCGTCCCAAGCCAATGACTCCCAATACTTTATCAGCGAGCTGTGCGCCCATATACGATTTGCGATCCCACTTGCCTCCAATCAGGCTTTGGTAGGCAGGCGCAATCGAACGAGACAACGCGAGCATCAATGCGAACGCATGCTCTGCGGTCGAGAGCGTGTTTCCCGCTGGTGTGTTCATGACCACGATGCCCAATCGAGTCGCCGCGTCTTTGTCAATGTTGTCCGTCCCAACACCTGCTCGAACAATAGCCTTCAAGCGTTTGTTCCCAGCCAGCGATTCCGCCGTGATCTTAACACCACTGCGCACGATGGCTCCGTCAAACTGAGCCAATGTCTGTCGTAGGCCATCACCTTTTAAACCGTGGCATTGTTCAAACTCGAAATCCTTTTCCGCGCGAAGTAAAGCCAATCCTTCTTCCGCAATCGGATCTAATACTGCAATTCGATATTTCGACATCTCTGTGCTAATCTGTAAGTGGTTTCAATATTGTTGGCCGCACAATCACACTATACGCTGTGCAGGCATCAACCGCCTCGATATTTGGGGTGAACTTCACCGACAGTCCGTCAGCTTGCTTCCTGCGGTTTTCTGCTCGACCAGACCGCTTTCGGTTAGGCGGACGTTTTCGCAAAATCGAGCATATAATTGGCAAGAGTTTGTACACCTTCAATCGGCATAGCATTGTAAATACTGGCGCGAATACCACCCACGCTGCGATGGCCTTTTAAGCTACACAACTTGTGTTGTTCGGCGCCGGCCAGGAATTTCTTTTCAACTTGCTCGCTGGGAAATCGAAAAGTAACATTCATCATCGAACGGCTGCCGACTTGGGCGTGTCCGATAAACAATTCAGGAAAGCGATCCAAAATGTCATACAACAACTGAGCTTTGCGCTCATTCAAGGCCCGCATCTGGTCCAGTCCTCCAATGGTCTCTTCCAGCCACTGGGCAACCAATCCAAGAACATACACCGCAAAAGTTGGAGGTGTGTTCCACATCGAACCTTCCTTGGCATGATTACGGTAACTCAGATAGCCAGGCAGGTCGTCAGTACTGCGTTCGATCAACTCTTTGCGCAATATCACAACCGTTAATCCAGCCGGCCCCGCGTTCTTTTGGGCACAAGCATATACCAATCCGTACTTACTCATATCTAAAGGCCGGCACAGAAAATCGCTACTCGAATCGCAAACCAGCGGTGCACTGCCAGCGGATGGATCTTTCAGGAATTGTACCCCTTGGATGGTTTCATTACTGGTAATATGCACATAGGCAGCATCCGGATTTAGGTTCAGATTGTCGAAATTAGGCAGCCGGTCATAATTGCTGGCTTTGCAATCGTAGACGACTTCGACCGTACCTTCTTTGCGAGCTTCCTCCGCCGCATATTTACCCCAGGAGCCAGTTAGAACATACTGCGCCGGTTGCTTCTGTCCGCGCAATAAATTGATGGCTGTCATCGAAAACTGAAGTCTCGCGCCACCCTGCAAGAACAAGACTTCGAAATCGTCGCTCAAGCCTAATAATCGCTGCAATCTGGCTTTGGCAGCATCCTGGATTGCCATGTACTCCTTGCCGCGGTGAGACGCTTCGAGAATCGAACAGCCAGCTCCCGGCAGGCATAGCATCTCGTCCTGAATTCGTTGGAGGACCGGCAACGGAAGTACCGCCGGTCCAGGCGAAAAATTATAGACCCGATCACATGAGAGTGGCTCTGCCATTACTCAATATTCCTCACAACCAAAATCCCTGAGTCGATCCAGAAAACTTCTTGTGGAACAGTCAAGCGTGAATATGCATGCTGAATAAAGTCGGTTGGTTTTTACCTGCAATGACCGGAAAACCGTCAGGCTTGAGACTATGTTCTGACCAACAACTCTCTCAACACTTGGCCACATTCTAGGATCGAACCAGATTTGGCGGAAGAACCGCATAGGAAGATAAAATTCATGGCGACCGAAAAACCGCACAAGCTCACGTATAATTACGTGAGCTTTGTCAGTTCGAGTGGCGATGACAGGCATCAAACATCGTTCATCGTTCTGTTCGACGATTGTGAGAGCTAGTTGGATGTAGATAAGTTGCGTAACTGAATATCTCGCCATCGCACTTCAAAAGGACCAGTGCCAGGCCGAATACCGTGTACTTGCAATGCGATAAAACCGCTACGGAAGGCGGCTTCGTCGGAAAGGTCCTCGATTTTGCGACCATTGATCCAGGTCTGAATCCGAGGGCCCACCGCGCGCACTAGATAACGATTCCATTGACCATTCTTAATGGCATCATGGTCCGGAGGCGGATTCTTGCTGATCCAACCTCTCCCGGTTGCTTCACCATAGATGAACCCAGACTTACCTGGGCTTTTTTCAATTTCAACTTGGGGGCCATGCACACGCCCATTGTTGTACTCTGGCAAACTCTTCGATCGAATTTGCACACCGGAATTCAGCCCCTCGTCGCACTTGACTTCGAATGTTAATTCAAAATCTGAGTAATCTTTCGTTGTGCACATAAACGAGTTTGGACTATTCTCAGTCGTTCTTCCTACTACGACGCCACCTTCAATGGCATACTTGGCTGTGCCGTTATGTTGTTGCCAACCAGTCAGGTCTTTTCCGTTAAACAAAGCTGCCCAGCCTGCCAACCCAGGATTCGGGGCAGAATCAAAATCGATTTTTTCAGTGGTAACTGCCGTGGCCGTAAGTAAGGTCTTCGGATCTCGCATCGAAGGGGAAGAGGATTCGAGATATTTCGTATCCACGGGAGGCAAAGTTACTTTTCCAGTCGCCACCCATTCAGTCCCTCGCTGTAAAGTTACCTGAAACGCAACGCCGTTCATCGCCTTGGCGTCGTGCCCCAAGGTTGTGTGAAAGACCAATCCTTTTCCAAAAGCAACCGTCATCAGTATCGGTTCGTGCTCACCAGTTCCATTGGTCGATTTGTCACTATAAGCCGTAGCCAGCACTTGCATGTTCTCGGCCGGGCCTCGTAATTCAGAATACAATTCGTCTTCAGACTGCATGAACGAAGTTGGCAAACCGCTAGTGATTGGGTGGCTGGCATCCCGCACGACTACTAAGAATGGATGCCGACGACCGTGGCTGCCACCTCGCCCAGGCTTTGTGTCACGTGAAAACTGGCCGTCGCGCCACCGGACGTACGGGCCACTTTTCTCATTTCTGCCACCCCAACCTCCAAGGCCAATCATGCGATTGTAGGCCAACCAATCGGGAAACGAATTGTCTGCGGCATGGACGCAAACGAATCCACCGCCAGATGAGACGAAATTCTCAAAAGCTTTCCTAGTTTCTGCTCCCCAGGGTTCGCCATTATAGTTGGATACGACCGCATCATAACCGCGAAACGTAGGGCGAAACTGTGACATGTCACCCCCTTTCGCTGGCGTTGTTACCACGTCGACAGAAAATAATCCACATCCTTCGAGAGTCGCCTTGATCAACGGCGTGGTAGTTTTCCAATCGTGGTTGTTTTGGCCATCGATGACGAGCACACGCAATTTTTCCGCGTACACTTTGCAAGTCTGGCACAAACCCATGGCCAGTGAAAGCATACCGCACACTACCGCGATATTTATATTCATCAAGGCATTCTCTCTATTAACGGTGCAGTCAAAATCTATCGAATAGTCCCACCTGCGTGCGGCAAGTGTAACAAAAATCAATCAGCTCACTCGCACGCGTGGCGAATAAAACGATTAGTACTGGCTATGTTCTCACAACTACTTTTTTACATTTGCGTGAAAGCCAGCATCGCGTAGTGCTTTAATGACATCTGCGGCAACGAACTCGCCTTCGACGACAAAAGAAGTTTGTTTCGCTTTCGCTGTGTTGGCTTTCACACCGGTAACAGCATTCACAGCTTTAACAATCGCCGTATTGCAAGCTCCGCAGCAGTTATGCACGTCGACCAACTCCAATCGCCCTACTTTGTCCTTCGATGCTTCAACTGCCTTGAATTTGAATTTGTCGCTGTCCAGCGTGCCATAGAAGCCGGCCTTAGCTAACGTGTCGATTGCCTTCTGAGCAACCTCGTCAGTGTCGGCCGTCAATTTGATCGTCGATTCTTTCTGATTGCATTCAGCTTTTACACCTTTTGCATCCGCCAATGCACTTCCCACAGCATTGACGCAGGCACGACAACACAAATGCGTCTTCGAGATCGTGACCGTAGTCTCAGCCTGCAACATGGGTGTAACGAATCCAGCAAACACGAAACACGACAAGACACTTACTAAATTGCGCATGGCGATTTCTCCAGTAAAGGAATGGTGGGAGATTGGTGTGAGGGCCAAACAGACGACTCTCTTTCGCGCACTGGAGGCCAAATGCCTGATGGAAACCGTAATACGCGAGTAAATTCGTCCCGTTGCAGCAGTCGCGACTCGGGCGCCCCGATTATAACGCCAAAGAATAGAACAAGAGAATGAGCGATGCGATTTTTTGCTGATCGAAAACTCTTTTTCGACAGGCACTCCCCACTTCGGTCGCAGGTGTTCCTCAGCCTTGAACGTACAAATTTGACAGAGCTAACTCGTTTGCTAGTCGTTTATCACAACATCATTTAGATATCGAGAAGGCGCCACCGCTCTAAACATCTTCGAATTCCTTTTGATCAATGATCATCTGGGTCGGGAGAGCGAGGCTCCTGCCGACCTTCTAGTGCGGTGGGGCAAAGCTGCTGTTGATTCAAATGAGCGGCGGCCCGGTAGAAAGCTCGCTCTTGCGTTTCCGCGAAACCCGATTTTTAGCATTGCCAGCACGCTTGACCTGACCCGTGAGGGATTGCTATTGCTTACACAAGAGGTCGCGAGTCAATTCGCTGCAGTTACGGCAACCGGCAAGTGCGAGAGTTAAATCAAAATCAGCAAACAAGTTATGCACTACATCTCGCACTCCTTGTTCACCATTTACCGCTAATCCGTAACCGTAAGGTCGCCCGAGCAGGATAGCTTTGGCACCAAGGGCTAGGGCTTTGACAACGTCTGCGCCACGGCGAATTCCACTGTCGAATAAGACGGTCAAACGATCGCCAACCGCATCCACCACCTGTGGCAGCGCATCCAAAGCCGCGATGGCACCGTCGAGCTGACGACCGCCGTGATTGGACACAATAACTCCAGCGACTCCATGATCTTCGGCTTTCTTGGCATCGTCTGGATGAAGAACGCCCTTCAGAAGAATTGGCAAGCGAGTGTGACGTTGAAGAAAACTCAAGCTCTCCCACGTTAGCGCAGCATTGGAAAAAAGTTGCCCAAAACATCGAAAGACTTCGTCCGGATGTTCGTCCGGATTGACTCCCAGAATGCCGCGAAATACTGGATCGGTCACATAGTTCGCCAGTCCATGCCCAAGCTGGAACGGCAAATATGCGTTGGCAAGATCGCGTTCTCGCCAGCTCAAGTAGTATGTGTCCAGCGTAACCACCAGCGCCGAGTAACCAGATACTTCTGCACGCTGCAACAAACTGGCCGTCATCGCTTCATGTTTTGGCCAATAAAGCTGGAACCAACGCGGTGTATCACCCAGGATCTGAGCCACTTCTTCCAAAGGAGTTGATGATAGCGTGCTCAAAATCATGGGGACATTCAGCGCTCTTGCCGCCTGAGCTACGGCGCGTTCCGCAGCGGGATGCAAAATCGATTGGACTCCGATCGGTGCCAACATGATCGGTCCGCTAAAATGTTGATCAAGCACCCGCACTGATGTATCGCGCTGACTTACGTCTCGCAAAAAACGAGGAACAATTCTCCAGCGTCGAAAAGAGCTGAGGTTTTCGTTGTAAGAATCTTCCGAGCCCGCGCTACCCGCAATATAGTCGTAAGCCTCTGGCGAAAGCACTTGTTTCGCCCGCTGCTGTAATTGCTCGACGCTAACTGGTTGAAGAGGTTTGGAGCCAGCAGCATAAATCTCATTTTGTCGGTTTGAGCCAGTGCTTAATTCAGCCATTCACGATTCGCCGCAAAGAATCTTTGAAGATAACCGACCATCATTCTGACGATCAAGCTGGCGATTGGAAACCGGTCGCCGCACAAATTTACATGTTACTTTCGACCTCCAGATTTTGAACTGAGTTGAAAATCGATTTCATTTGTGCCCGCTTTGACGTCTGCGGCAAGCGTCGTACTCGCGTTGTATTTTGCCGGTACACGTTCCTTAAAATTTTTAACTTCTGCACCAAATTCGTCTTCGCGCGGCGTGGTGATGGTTACCTTGTGCGCACCAACTTTGGCACCAGGGATACCGTCGAGGTAGATCAGCTCGTAATGCCCAACTTTGTCGGTCATCCCCATCGACGACCGCCCTTGAGTAGGAGCGAATCCAACCCAAACCCCTGCTAGCGGCTTACCGTCGAGAGTGACACTTCCTGACACTTTCCCCAGCTCAGGTTGATCACTGGGTGTACAAGCCGACAACACCAGCAAACATATCGCCAGTAAGCACATCGCTGAATACTGCCAAGGACTACTCTGCAAGATTCGTGACTTCCCCATCATTGAAAGTTCCCATGTCCGCAATCGTCTTTTGATCGGCATTTTGGCTGACAAAACGTACGCTCCCGTCAGTCAAACAGAATTGAGCGCCTCCTGGATGTTTGCTGGCGAAGGCGTTTATCGAAGCACCGTTGATAGCGAAAGTAGATGGAGGCAACCCAAGCTGCATCACTACGTTGGCAATCTGTGTGTCAGGTGCAACTCCCAACCAAAAGCCACCGGTATATTCCAGCCCTGCAGTAAACGTTTGCTTAACCGTATCCGCATCTTTGCGGTACTTTTCACCGATACAAAATGTATTTGTCGTCCCATCGGTTACATCGCGCAGTGCCGTTCGATACAACATGCCGTTCACGAACAAGGCTCGGCGACCGGAAGTGGCCACGCCCGAGAAATCCAACCCCGAAACTCCCACATAGTTTGATTTGGCATGTGCCCCGGGTGCCGCTGGTGCCGCCGGTAAACGTGTGTCATTGAGGACAGCATCTGGCGCTGATGGACAAACATAAAACGACAAGACAGTCTTCTGTAAATTCGCATTGCCCACAGCCGAGTTTGCCTGCGCGCCTGTAGGAATACCACAAACTGTCTGTAGCTCTCCAGGCGCCAAAGCGTTGTACAAATTGGACTGCTCCATAAATGGCAAAATAAATACTCCCCATCCCCAACCTTTCGGCAATGCTTGCGAGCCGTTGGTCAGCGCTGAACAATTCTGTGGTGGTTGGCCCATGTATCCCGAAGGAAAATACTTGAATGTATCCGCATAGTTATGAACCGCTAAACCCATCTGCTTCAAGTTATTGCTACACTGCATCCGCCTCGCCGCCTCGCGAGCAGATTGAACGGCAGGCAGCAACAAACCTACCAAGACGCCGATAATCGCGATCACCACCAGCAATTCCACTAACGTGAAGCCACGACAATCATGTTGCATAGTCGAAGCATTTTTCACCGCATCAATACTCGCCGACGCAGAACTTGGTGACTCAGATTTCGCTGACTGAGATTTCATTGTGTACTCCGGAAACTTAGCCACTTACTGTCACAGTTTCTATCGTTTGCCCTACAGTCTTGCAGCTAGTAATAGATCGAAGATTCTCGCAATCGACCAGATAGCTCGCAATCTAATCGCGTTGCGGCTCCAAGGGAATCGGCAGCGATTTAACCTAAAGATGTTTTAATTCGTCAAGTCCCTCAATATCCACGGAGTGCAGAATTTGATATTCCACAGTTCTCAAGCATTCATCGGCTGGGAGGATTCTTCAGAGGCTCCAGCGTGAAATTTGCGTATGTCCGATCAAGCTACGGCAAGTTGCTGATAATTGCATCAGATAGAAACCGAACGCTCACGCGGTTGAACAACTTTAGTTCAA
>CAZVBC010000223.1:0-11600 GCA_964625155.1 uncultured Pirellulaceae bacterium | reverse complement strand
TTCCATGCTCAATCGCAATAAACGTTGTATGGCATGCCCCGCATCGAGCATATCCACCCGATTACATCGCTTCGCAAAATTCCACAGCCATAGCCAAAGCGAAGGATCCAATCGAGGCCGCACACTAAATGGGCTGTTGGGTTTCAGTAGTGAATAAATGGCATTGCGAAACGCACCAGGTTCGGTCAGTGGCAAAACATGGCTGGGGCAGATCAGACCACAATTGCCGTGCGAACAAGCGCCACCGATCGTGCCTTGGTCGATGATCGTTACTTCCCAACCGTCGCGAGCGAGGTACCAGGCACTCGCCAACCCGATTGCTCCTCCGCCAATAACGATTGTGGAGCCGCGACTTGTCTGTTGCATGTTTACTACCGGTCAACGTTGTGATGTATGGTCGTGGATAATCAACCATTCCGAGTTGATTCTTCGCCAGACGAGCGAAAAGTTACCTTCGATGGGAGTATCGCGTTCCAGTTTCCACTTGCCCAACATAAGAGCTGCGTCGGTTCCCAGACTCCGTACTTCGAGCTCAGAAAAGTTCAATCGCCCCATGATTTCTCGTGTCGGGTACCGCTTCAAATAACGTGTGCGAGTCGCTTGCCAGCCCCGCTCTATCTTGCCGCCTGACGAGAAAGTCAACTGCTCGCTTTTCCAATAAGCTTGCATAAATCCTTCGATATCCCCTCGATTCCAAGCATCAGTTTGTCGGTCCACGATCGCTGTAAGTTGGCTTTCGAGCGATTGATCAGCAGCCTGGATCGTTAGTGCACAGCAAACGATGGAAGTGATAACACAGCAATATGTCATGAAGAGCTCCCATCCGGCGCGTACATACGTAAATGTTGCAAATCGGCGTCACGCAGTCGAACGCCAGCAGCATCCACCGAGTTCCAGTGTATGCATCAGATTATTCGACAGTCGTTCATTGTCCGAGCAACATGCAGAATAAAGTTAGCACGTTTTTTGCCGGCGCACATTGGGCTGAAGCGTATCCAGCGTGCAGATGTCGAGCTCATGAAAACTTGAATAGCGACAATTTACTGCCGCAATTAGCAGGCCAGCGCCACCTTCGACAATTCATGGATAGACTCAACCATTGCAGCCAAATCGTTTAACCGCGTGCCCACCGGGCCGCGCGTACTAACCTTCATGTATATAAATCCTCATTAGCCGGTACCAGCCGGGCTTGGAACCATTTTTGGCGTGCAGAGTGGTCCCGGGCTGTTAGAAATCTGGCGTTGAGGCGAGATTCGGTTGCGCACCGTAGTTTGCGCGCGAACCGTCCCGTTAGGTACAAACCAGCCTGTTTAAGTGTGATGAACGGAAGTCTGATAAAGGTGCGGAGACCGTCACCGGCTCCTCGCAGTTGCGGAAGCTGAACGCGCGGCCCGATGAGCTCGCGGTAAAACGACGTCGCCGCAATAACTTAGTTCTGCATGCGATCATCGAAGGTGGCGGTGTCCAATTAGACTCGTGATCGATGTTGCATTGATTATCTTGACTGCGAGTTCGCTACGTTTTTTTGTGCTTTCATCCCGAAAATCCTGCATCATTTCGATTTGTACGCATATCGATACAATGATCGCGAATCGGGAAGAATCAAACTGCTGATCGAGTTGCTGGATGTAGACCTCGAAAGTTCATCGCTCCGTTGTTGGGCAATGCGGTACTGTATCTTCGCAGGGAATAATCATTAAACTTGTGACGGTGAATTCGAGTGATGGCTTTGCAGCAGTGAGCAATCGATTGATCGGATAATACAATTCGATTCGCCCTGCGAGTTCCTTCTACATCTCTGATTCCAATCCAGTCAATTTTAGGCAGTCGAACTTGAACAAACGAAAACTTACCTCAGAAGAAAAACGCCGGAGGAAAGCTCGTAAGGCAGAATTCATGACAATTTTCGTCGATGGTAAGAAAAAACGTGTGCGGCGGCCTCAATTGATCGACGGATTGACGGTCGATCAATTTATTGCTCGGAACGCAGATCCATTGTGGCTACACCAGAACGAAATGTGGGAGTTCATTCCATTGGTTTCCGATGCCGACGCAGATTCCACTCAGAATTAGCTGAGCTTTTGACGTTAATTTACAACAGTTGCGCACATCGGGTGGATTTAGGAGTAATGATGTTGGATCAGATTGCACGCTTCGCATGTGTGGCACTGTGGTTATGGGGAATCGCATGCCAAGTTTCCGCACAATCGTGGCCAAGTCTACCGGTTGTCGACAGTCCAGTGGAGCTTCCTGGGCAAGAGTGGCCGCACCGCAAAGGGGACCGAACCATTCGTGTTTTAGTTCACTATCCGCAGGGAACCCTGGATAGTGTGAATCCGCAAACCGGAGTGATGTTATCGCTGCACAATTGGGGAGGCGAAAACTGTGTAGGAACTGCTGACCCTAAACAATTGGCGACTCGCTTGAATGTGATCTCGCTATGTGTCAATTATTTGCAGAGTGGTCGACAAGCTTCGATATTGGATCCCGAACCATATGACTTTGGGTATTTGCAGGGAATGGACGCCATCCGCGCATTATGGTTTGTATGCAGTTCGTTGGAACAACTGCGTAAACCATTTGATGATGCCCGCATATTCGGAACAGGTGGATCGGGAGGTGGCAATGTCGCTCTGATGGCCAACAAACTGGCGCCACGCACGTTCGCATGCATCATCGATATGTGCGGAATGAACAAGCTCAGCCACGATGTGGCTTTCAATTTACCAGGCTCCAGTCCCTTAAACGCGCGATGGAGTCGGAATCCCGTAGATCACAATTTCTTGAGCATGGATGACCAAGAAATCCGCTTTGTTGGTAACCTCCCACACCTGCACATCATGAAGCGACTGGACTCACACTGCAAAGTAATCGTGGTCCATGGAGTCGAGGACTCAACTTGTCCTGTAGCCGATGCTCGTGAAATGGTCGATAATTTTCACGAGGCGAAGTTAGATATCGAGGCACGCTGGATCACGCCAAAAGATCTCGATGGCAAGACTTTTACCAGCGCGGGCCATGCTCTGGGAAATCGTACGGAAATCGTCTTTCAGGTCGCTGCGCAGTATCTCCTTAATGGAACCTCATCTTCACTGCGACGAATCGGGCGCCCCGATTGGCACTATCGAGACGAAGTGGTTTATCCGACTTCGAATGGACGGTTTGTCGTCAGTTATCGCGATGGATTCCCGGTCGGGCGGTTCGAACGGGAACCAATCGCGCCGAGTTATCGAGATCATCAAGACTTAACTTATTGGATCGACAGTGTTGGACGCGAGCAGCCATTGAAGACCGTTGAGGATTGGAGCCAGCGACGTGCACACGTATTGAAGAACATGCAATCCGTGATGGGGCGCTTGCCGGGTGCAACCATGCGCGTCCCTCTGGCTGCCAAGACTATTGAGGAATCACAGCGAGCTGGAATCCTGTTTCGCAAAATTGAATTTCAGAGCGATCCTGAGAATCGCTTGAGGGCCTGGATTCTGATCCCTATCGACAGCACAATTCGACAGCTTCGCGACTCCCAGTCCGGACGACTTCCCGCAGTACTCTGTCTTCATCAAACGACTGCCGCAGGTAAGGATGAAGTTGTTGGAATTGCCGGAGCACCTACGATGCATTATGCGCTCGAGCTTGCGCGACGTGGTTACGTAACGATGTCCCCGGATTATCCGTCACTGGGCGAAAATAAAATTGATTTTGCGGCCGTTGGGATCGTTGCACCATCGGTTTTTCCGGAACCAGTTGGCACTGTCCCCAATTCATTGGCGTACCAAAGTGGAACGATGAAAGCGATTTGGGACAATATGCGTGCGATCGATTTTTTGGAGACTGTAAACGAAGTCGACCCTCAGCGAATTGGAGTGATTGGACATTCGCTGGGCGGCCACAACGCGATTTTCACCGCCGCTTTTGAACCTCGTTTGCGCGTCGTGGTTTCAAGTTGCGGTTTTTCGAGTATGTCCAAGGATGACTTGCCAAGCTGGACTGGGCCGCGTTACATGCCACGTATCCAGTCGGTGTTTCACAGCAGTATTCGCGAATTACCCTTTGATTTTCACGAAATCGTCGCATGCCTTGCCCCGCGACCTTTTCTTGCCGTTGCTGCACGACAAGATAGTGATTTTGATATTGATGGGGTCGTCGACGTCATGGCTGCTTCAAAGCATGTTTATGGGATTTTGGGTTATTCGGATAATTTGCAATCCGACTATCCAGATTGTCCGCATGATTTTCCTCAACAATCGCGGGCCAAAGCCTACGACTTCCTTGACCTCCACTTGACTGCCAAGGGATCGTAGGCCAACCTGTTCGCATCTTAAGGATTTCAAAACATAAGAAACGATTTTCGGCTGGCACTCCCTGAGCCCGTGAAGGCGTCGATTACAGATCTCAGTCCCTTCGCAAACTTAGGGTGTTCCACATTAGCCATTTCCATGCGGACACTGATGTTTTGGAGCATCGTAAGGATCCTCAAGCCTGCCCAACTGAGCTTAGTTGCTCTGTGAGAGATTTGAGTGAATGCGAATGTGGGAAAAGTTTCTAAGCAATATACTTTCGAATAGTAGGCTGCAAAGTGAGAAAGAGTAAACTGCTGGCCAAACTCAGAGCCAACAAACCGGCTCGACTGTGCGCACTTGGGCATTTTATACCCTCTTTTATCTGCCAAGCTGCACATTTTGGCTACGACGCGATTTGGTTAGATTTGGAACATCGGGCGATGACCGACCGAGAAGTGCAGGCTCTGCTGGCCTATTTTCATCGCTTTGATATTGATTGTATGTTGCGTGCTCCAACGCTTGAAAAGACACGCCTGTATCGGTATCTGGAGGATGGAGCCAATGGTCTGATGATTCCGCATGTCTCTACGGCGGAGAAAGCGAGGATGTTGGTCGATGCTGTCAAGTTTCCTCCGATCGGGGATCGCGGCCTGGATGGGGCGGGGCTCGATAGTTACTTTTATCTCCAAGGTGGAGACGACTACGTTGAAGAGGCCAATCGCGAAACGTTTTTAGTGGTACAGATCGAAACTCTGCAGGCAGTTGAAAACGTCGAAGAAATTGCGGCTGTCGAAGGGGTCGACGGCCTGTTCATTGGTCCGGGCGACTTGGGCTTGAGAATTCGCCGGACCAAAACTGAGCTGACGCTCGACCGAGCTTACGAGAAAGTCGCGGCGGCTGCTAAACGCTACGGCAAAGCGTGGGGTTGTCCAGCGGCGACGCCTGAAGCGGTGGAAAAGCTTCATTCACAAGGAGCCCAATTGCTCGCGCATGGAGGTGAATTTGGAGCGATCGTTGAAATGCTTCGTCGTTGTTCCGAAAACCTTGATAAGGTCTACGGCTCTTAAACCTACCTAGGCTTATTATCAGTGAAGCTGAGTATCAATGAAGCTGAACGGAAAAATCGCGTTAGTCACCGGTGCAGGGCGGGGAATTGGCAAAGGCTGCGCCATGGAGCTGGCAAGAGCCGGTGCCAGTTTGATCCTCAATGATCGACCCGGCAGCCCCGATTTGCAATCGACTGCGTCGGAGATTCACAACATCGCACCGGTACTGGCCGCCATCGAAGCTGATGTATTTTCGCGCGCTGGATGCGAACAATTGGTTTCCGAAGCCCTAAAGGCCTCAGGCAGAATTGACATCCTCGTCAGCGACCCAGCTTACGGTTGTCGCGGCGATTTTATGGATTACGATCCTCAGATTTTTGAACGAGTTATTGCGGCCACCTTGACCAGCGGGTTTCATGTCAGTCAATTGGTTGCCAAACATATGGTTGCACGGGGCGGACACGGCAAGATCGTGTTCATCTCCAGCGTCCATGCTGAAATGCCCATCGCGCGCAGTGTTGCCTACAATGCTGCCAAAGTCGGACTCAACCATCTGGCTCGAACCATTTCTGTCGAACTGGCGCCACATCGAATTAACGTTAACGTTATTGAACCTGGCTGGATCGACACTCCAGGGGAACGGATCGCTTTTAGCGACGAAGTGGTAGAACGCGAAGGAAAGAAACTACCTTGGGGACGTATTGGAAAGCCCGAAGATATTGGTCGCGCTGCCGCCTTTCTCTGCTCTGATGATGCAGATTACATTACAGGCGTTGTCCTGCCAGTTGATGGCGGGTTTCGACACAAAGACTGCGCAGCACCTCTCAAGCCCCAAAACGCATAGTTAACAGGGCGCGAAACAACATACCGAGCAACTTGCGCTGCCAACCGCTAAATGGAACAGCGCATGTGCGCAAGCACTCTGGTGTCAGGTTGATTTCTCAATCACCACTCGCTTTAATTCTTTGCATGAAGAACTTACTCGTTGTCGCGAATTCGTTTAACCGCGTGCCCACCGGGCCGCGCGCACAGCTTTCTCGCATTGCCTTCACCTACAAACCAGCAGTAACCGGTGTCAGGCCCAACTCCTACTTCAGACTTCCCTTCATCGCCGTTCGCTGTAAGTCGGATTCTCATCTCAGGAGCGAGCTTCCGTGAAATTATTTCAGATCGGACCAATCGAACGTGAGCTGGATAATCTTGGGCGCCGCGCGGTCTAGCGCTTTATAAGTGATGACGTGGGCGAATGTCCGGCCTGCCTGCTCGCGCCAAAAGAGGTTTGCATAGTAACCGTCCGTGACATTTGCTCCTTCAGCATTATCTAGAATCACCCCTGATTTGATTTTTAACGACTGTGCATCCACGCGAAATAAACACAATCGCATAGGCTCCTCTCGCTTGGTCCAATTGCGTCCAAGCAGGTAGAAATTCCCGTCGCGCTGGAACAATCGCGGACGCCCAATTTCTCGCTCAATCATTGGATATTCCTGCGTTAGATCTATATTCTGCAAACTGCGACAATTCGCATCGGTCAAATGAAGCCGCTGGTGGCTATCGTACCCGCGCGTCGTTACGAGATAGCCTTGAGGATGGAGGACGAACGCACTTTCATTGATCGGAACGTTTCCAAACTCATGACTTAGATCGTTAACAAATTCCCAAGTTGAACCGTTGTCGTTCGTGCGAATGACATCGACGCTCCCAGCATGCGGGCGTTCCGCGACAACAGGCTTACCACCCGGCAAATTTGAAAATCGCATAACGAGTACGATGGTCGAATTGTCGCTAATTATCGAATCGAAGGCGTAACCATATTCGACTCCGCCGATCAAGCCAACCGCCTGGACTTTGCCAAATGTCTTCCCGCCATTGGTCGATCTCACAGATCGAAGTCCAATTCGCGTTGCACGTGGCTCACGTTGGGAATCGACAAAATTAGCGATATCGCCATTGGAGAATTTAATCCACTCTCCCATTTGCATGATCGCATCGTCCAACCGAGCAATCCCCTGGGCTTTGGAGGCGTCAAGTGCGCTGCCTTCCAGCCGCACAAAATCCAGCCCCGCCCCAGTATCGTTGGCATGTGAGCGACCACGCTTGAAACTTACGAGCACATCCTTTCCTAAATCCAAAACCGCTGGGAATGCCAAATATCGCCTCAGTTCGTTC
Organism: uncultured Pirellulaceae bacterium; assembly: GCA_964625155.1. Classification (GTDB taxonomy): domain Bacteria; phylum Planctomycetota; class Planctomycetia; order Pirellulales; family Pirellulaceae; genus Aureliella. The sequence continues at coordinate 4,105 of CAZVBC010000223.1, read as the reverse complement.
GGTTGAGCCTCGGCGATAACACGCTGCTCAGAGAAATTGGGCACGCGCATCTGCTGAGCGACAGCGCTGGCCGTCATTAGGCTCAAGCCCACCACAGTCAGGAGCGATATTTCGAGTAACTGTCGAGTCATTGGTATCTCATTATCGAATCGGATTGGAGAAAAGTCATGCATGCCGGCTGGCACGCGGGGAACTGCGAAACTGTTAGTGCTTGATCACGATTTAATTCCAGTGATCTGGAGGTCGAAGGGCATAGGCTCCCTGCCGAGGCCGATAAAGCGCTGGCTCGGTAGAAGCTTCTCTCTCTGTCTTTCGCAAGCCCTAATTCTGATCTGCGACAGGGAACTAACGTGGAGCCAATTGGTCGAGCTCTTTTAAGGTGAGGCGGACACTCAGAATATAAGGCTGGGAACCCGCGTCCCAGTGTCCATAGGTGGTTGTGACAATGGAACCGTCTGGCATCGACAGGACACCTGGGTAAGCACAATCGGCACCCTTGTAATTCTTCTTTAACCGCACGCGATATTGGCCTTCGCGGCCGTCGACGATGTCTTCATAGGTACCGACCCAAGCAACCCAATCGCCTTTGGTAGGACTTTCGAGAGTCGTATCACGAAACGAAATGAACAGTCGTCCGTCTGGACCATAGACTCCCGTGTGACGATCTCCTGTCAACGAGCCCGGCAACTCTCGAGGTTGGGTCCAAGTTGTACCTTCATCGTCCGAAAAGATGACGTGCGAGTTGTGCCGGCGACTGTTTTCACGCAACAGCACGGCCAACTGTTTCCCATCGGGCGAACGAATGCAACCGGGTTCACAAAGATGGACCGCAGTATCCTGCTGGACAGATTCAGGATGGGACCAGGTCAAACCTCCATCGGTGGAGAAAGTTTTGTAGAGCGTAAATACTACAGGCTTGCTTACTTGCGGCGCTGACGAAATGAAACGACCGTCATCATGAAACATCGCCAAATAACAGCCCGGCTTCTTAAGCGGCTCCACAAATCCCATGACGACGATTCCGCCCCACTGGCCTGCCGTTTTGAGTTCGCTCCAACTGTCACCATCATCTTCACTGCTCGCGACTCGAGCGGGGTAAAGTCCCGACCAGACGATCAACCTCTTTGTCCCGCTAGAGTCGACCACGCGGTGAATGGTAGGAACTTCGCGGCTGGTTGCCCACGAAGCTGGCGTTGGCAACCTTGCGGACCAAGTCTTGCCACCATCGCGACTGCGCTTATAGACGATACCTCCTCGCCCGTGCCCTTTAGGGTAAACGCACAATATAGTCTGGCCATCTTCCAACAAAACCGTTGTAGGATGCCCCAAGTACTGGCCTTCTTCGCGATCAATAACGACCTGTCGCGAAGATTGATCGCTCAAGTCGATGATTGGGATCGTATATCCACGAGGTTGCTCGCCATGGGCAGATGAGGTAAGTACTCCTCGGCCACCTGCGATTACCATAGTCAGCATCAAAACAAACTGTCTCATAACGACGTTCCCAGATTGCGGATGTTCACTCGTACTCAGTCCACAGTTGCCAAAACTTGATAGCATAGATTAAGCGACACCCAGCGGATTCACAATACTTTTGCCATGCGACGTCGGTAGTCACATGCCTCTGCTATACGTCTTAGTGACTTTACGTGAGGATATTTACGAGCGCGATGATCGCTGAGTAGGATATGGATTGCCCGAGAGTCGACCGTACTCTTTCAATTCGCGACGCATCGTTAGTTGTCACCTTCGGACTTCGATCGGCGAGGCCATCTGACGAATTCTGCGAGTGTATTGGCCACCGTCGTAACGCGTCCAGTCTCGGCATCATAGCTGAAGTCTTCTGAATTGAATCGACGCCGCTACTAAATAAATGTGAATATCCCTTCGCAGAAAAATGCCAATCGCCGATTTGCGCGAAATAGTCCCCCATTTCTCAAACAGGGACTCGTCTAGCTCAGAGGGCGATACTGCTGATTCGTAACACAAGTGTTGCGAACTGGAAGTTCGACCACAGATACGCCAGTGTCGCATCTCCGCCATTCGATTCCGAACTAAGCGTTCCCCATGTCCCCCGCGTTTCAAATGAAACCGAGCCGTGCATTTTAGTGAGTGAGAGTGTTCGTAGTGGCGACTCAGCCGCAACACTCGAAGGTGAATTGTTTACCCGACCCGGTCGAATTCTGACGCAAAAATTTAAATCTTACCGCGTACAAGAGTGGTTCCGGCAACAGCTAATACAACAGCGATAAAGCACGCAATAGTCCCTTTTCTTTCCGAGAAGGACCCTTTCTGGAACAATGAGCAACGTTGGCGCTATGTAGACCGCGCAAACAACGCCTCAACCCTTTCTGCTTCACCAGAATATCTCGGACAAGCATTTTATTTCCATGATTGAATATGACCATCGAAGCTGATATTTTATCAAAATTCGGCTTGTTACATTTTCGAAATGCAATAGTTTGTGGAGGATCAGAATATGGGGCGATTAAAATCTAGGGCAAGCGGCTTCACTCTCGTGGAGTTGTTAGTCGTGATTGCCATCATCGGCGTGTTGGTTGGATTATTATTGCCAGCGGTTCAGTCTGCTCGCGAAGCAGCTCGGCGCATGCAATGCTCGAACAATCTAAAGCAGATTGGGCTTTCCATGCATAACTATCACGACACCCACAAATCTTTCCCGCCATTGTATATTTCGAATTTTCCTGCTGTTTCGGATCGTGCAAATTGGATCACGATGTCACTTCCTTTCGTCGAGCAGGGGAATCTGGCCGCGCGATACGACCCAAATACTTCAACTGGAGGTGGAGCGGGAAACCAGTTCTTGAACGCGGCTGAATTTCCCATTTTCCGTTGCCCAACTGCACCCCAAAATCCGCCCGCCCCGTATCCAGGTATTGCGGGCTTCACCTGGGCATTAGGTAACTACGTTTGCAATAACGGACTGGGACCCTATCAGTCAGTTGCAGGTTCCGCAGATATCGCCCGCGTTGCGCGTAAAGGCGTGTTTATGGTCAACAAGAAGTTTGGTATCGGTGAGATGATCGACGGCACCAGCAATACGTTGATGGTCTCCGAAGTTATCGCCAATGCCTCGACAGCCACTTTGTCCGATTGGCGCGGCAATCTGACGTATCCTGAGAATTGCATGTTCCATTGGAACGAACCACCCAACACACGAACTCCGGATCGCTTGCGAACACCATTGTGCATCAGTACTCCACGGGCACCTTGCACGGGAGCGTTCACCGCGTTCAACAATCGCAATATTATTGTGTCCGCACGCAGTCTGCACACCGGTGGCGTGCAAGCGGCTTTTGGTGATGGCAGTGTCCGATTCGTCGGCCAAACCATTACGTTGGCTGCCTGGCAAGCACTCGGATCTCCCGATGGTGGTGAAGTTGTAAGCGAAGAGTTCTAAATTTCACCACCGTTCATCTAATATGTTGTTCTTTCGTTGGGCCGGTCTGAACCGACCGGCCGGAACAAGTGGGAAGGATAAGTTAATGACTCGATTGTTGGGCTGTCTTGCGTGCGCATGTCTTGCAGTATTCGTAGCGGGATGTGGTGATGCCGGTTTTCGAATTCACGGCAAGATCACCGTGGATGGAGCTCCTCTGGAAAGTGGCGAATTAAAATTCGTGCCAATGAATTCTACGGGCGGTGACCATGTTGGTACTGCTGTAACCAAAGGCGAATACTCGGTCGATGACATCGAACGACTGAAAGAAGGTGAGTACCAAGTTCAAATTCGCGCCTTTCGCAGTACCGGCAAGAAAATCTGGGATGGTATGGGGGACGGTACGAAAAAAAACATGGTCGATGACATGAAACAATTTATACCCGTCAAGTACAACGACGCCTCCGAGTTGAAAGTAACCCTAAAGCAAGGCGAGAATGAATTCACTACTGATTTAAAGGTGGGCAAATAAGTTTCGTACTAAAGACCAAGGCCAGAACCTTTGCTCGACTTGCAATCAACCTGTTGCGCCCAGCCATCCTAACCAAACCAGCTAGGCGCGGAGTGTACACGATTGTTCGCGTAGAAGCATGACTCGGAAACGATCCTTCGTTATCGATTGCCAAGATCTTCGAAGAGGTGGTC
>CAZVBC010000222.1:0-11687 GCA_964625155.1 uncultured Pirellulaceae bacterium | reverse complement strand
AGCGGCTTCTCACAAGCGTTACAAGCAACGCATTGACCAAGACCAATGGAAGGTGCTGATTCATGACCGTCACCCGGCATACGTTACTTGGGAGCAATTCATGACCGTACAAAAATCGCTCGAAGAAAATCTGACGCGCTACAACAGCCTTAACACACAGGGCGTCGCACGCGAAGGAGTCGCACTGCTTCAAGGCATTGTTTACTGTGGCCGGTGTGGCCATCAAATGACGATCCAGTACAGACAGGGCGGCCAATACAGATGCAACTACCTTTATCAGCAACGCTGCCTGCCAGTCTGCCTCAGCACTCGCTCAGCGATGATCGACGACTTCGTTTCCAAGGCCGTTTTGGAAACACTCAGCAACGCCGAGTTCGACTTATTTGAACTCTCTTTGAAAGAGCTCAACGACAGACAGGGAGCCTTGCTGAAAGCCAGATCCATGGAGCTCCAGCGATTTCGTTACGAAGCCGACCGTGCTCAGAGGCAATACGAACTGTGTGATCCCGAGAACCGCCTGGTGGCATCGGAGCTCGAGCGACGCTGGGAAGCGGCCTTGAGCCAACTTCGCGAAACCGAACGATCGAGCGCGAACGCCGGTGGCAATCAACCACCAGCTCCATCTCCTCAACTCTTGCGGCAATGGCGCGCCGCCGGAGCGCAGTTGCCAGAGCTATGGTCTGATACGCGAATTGGAAACGCCAACAAGAAACGGATCATCCGCGCGCTAGTCGACAAGGTTGTCTTGCAGCTACCACAACCGGGACAAATCGAAATTCGAATCGTGTGGAAAAGTGGAAAGTGCACCACGAGAATCCTTGACGTGAAGGTTGGCTCACTCGACGCATTGCCGAATGGAAAAGAACTCGAACAGAGAATTCTCGCGATGGCTGGCTCAGGCCTGAGCGATGAATGGATTGCCTTCACCTTGTCGCGCGAAGGCTATCGTGGATGCGACCGCTCCTACGTCGCACTGGGACTTGTCCAGCGTCTGCGTAGCGCCGCAGGCATCAAGCGAGATGGAAACTCTGCTGCTTGCCGCAAGAGGCCTGGTGAATTTACTTTGACTCAGCTCGCGAGGGAATTGCGTGTCAAGATCGATTGGCTATTTGAGAAAATAATTCAGCAGGAAATTTCCTGGGAACCCAGCCAAAAGGAAAAGCGGTTCATCATCGCAGCCGATAGCAAGACGATAGGGGAGCTGGAGAGTCTGCGGAACGCCGAAAACGAAGCCGACATGAAAAGGGGTGCATCATGAAGAGCCGTCGAAACTCTTCCGCATATCAACCGGCTCGCGATGCAGATATATCTTGACAGCCGCTGGCAAACTAAACATCAGGCCACTACCTTATGCTCAGCGCTAACAACTCGATCGGCATTCATCAGCACTACACCCAAAGCCGCCAACGCATCGGCCGGTACTTCGATGCGCGTCCCATTCTTGAGCCTCACACGAATCCACGACTGTCCAGCCCCGCCAACCACCACCGGCACAAACGCCGAAGCCTCGCTATGTTTGACAGAGCCCACACGCGATGGCCGTGACGCTGTCGCCCAAGTACTCGCACGCGAAGCAGCTCCTGACCGAACAGCCCTGCTTGCAGGACCAACTGAAGCCGACTGACCAGCTAAGGCTGAGTGACCTTGCCTGCCTGAGTTCGAGATCGCGGTCGCGCCAATCTCGCGTTCGACCTTTTGCTTCCAGCGGTAGAAGGTAGCCGACGAGCAACCAATGAACTGGCAGAATTCGGTCACGGTTTTTTGCGACTGGCGAAGCTGATCGAATCGAGTTTTCCAAAGATCAAGTGAACTAGAAAGTGGACGATTGGAAATGGCCATAGCGTTGAATCTCCGAGCGAAATGCTTGAGTAAAAAACAACAACGCCACAAACCTACACCGCAATTAACAACCAGGTCGCCAAAATCCTACCGATGGCTTTGTACGCTTACGCAGCATCCGCAGCCTGTGGACCAGTCGACGCACTTGGTGATCGACGCGGCTGAGTTGAGCATGTTGCTGGCGGGCATCGAGCTTGCGAATGTCAAACGGCGGAAACGTTATGTGGTACCTGAGAGCTTGGCGAGCTGAGTGAAGTACACGCGATACATTGCTTGAAGCGTGTTGTTCTGCTGATCTGGAAGTGGCAGTCGAATTGACTGCCGTATCATCGAATTGGCTACCATTCGCACGCTGCGAAAACGTTGAGTACGACGCGGAAAAAATATTTTTGGATTTTGTACAGAATGCTGTTGTCAGCCACTTGCGCGATATTTTGATGGCGCTATAGTACGAGCATGCAAGACGCAAACACACTACCGCACGATTTGAGCACGGCTCACGAAGTCATCCTGACGCAGTCGACGGCCATCGCAAGCTTGGTCGACGAACGGGACCAGCTCAAGAAAGAACTGGACGAGGCGCGAGTCGCGTTTGCGAAGTTGCTGGCCGGCAATCGCCGGGAGAAGTTTATTAATCCCGACCAGCAGTTGCTGGAGTTTCCGGAGGACCCGGAACTGCAAGCGGTGCTGGAAGCTGCCAAGCGAGAGGCAGAGGCTGAGCTCGAGAAGATCATCTACACTCGCAAGAAGACTAAGCAGGCCAAGCCACGTACCGATGCGGCACCGGCTCATCTACGTCGGGTAGAGATCGTTGTGCCGATTCCGACTGATAAGCAGCAGTTGATCGACGCGGGAAAGCTGGTTTTAGTAGGCTACGCAGCACGAGAAGTGATGTGCCACAAACCGGCGGAAATATACGTGGAACGATATATGGAGCCAGTGTTTTCCGAGCCGGGAGCACCGACGACTGAGGTTTGTCGCGAAGAGATGCCAGCCGCATTGGGCGAGCAAGGCAAGTACGATGCGAGCATGGCGGCGGCGATCATCAACGGCAAGTTTGGTTTACACATGCCGTATTATCGGTTGCAAGATCTGTTTAGTGCCAGTGGCTGGACGCCGAGCCGATCGACGCTCGACTATCTGCCAGACCTGGCTGCTGAAGCAGTCGAGGAACTTCCGAAGCTGATGATTGACCGCTTGCTAGCCGGTCAGTACATCGGCATGGACGATACGAGTGTGACGCTGATCATGCCACGCGAGATTCCGACAGTAACCAACGACTGCAGCCGAACAGCTCGGTTGATCGAGAAGATGGAAGAAGCTCAGCAGAAGGGAGCCAAGAGCCTCGCTGCCAAGATGTGGGCTTACTCGGGAGGTGCGGACGCTCCTTACGATGTGTTCGACTTCCGTGTTTCCCGCCACCGCGATGGACCAGCCGAGTTTCTGGTGAACTACAGCGGACATGTGATGGCGGATTGTTATTCAGGCAACTTGAGCGTGGTGTTGGCGCGCGGCAGTTCGATGACTCGAATGGCTTGCTGGTCGCACGCGCGTCGCCATGTGTTCGAGGCGCGGGAGGTTGACATAAGCCTCAGTGCTATGCCATTGGCACTGATCAGCCAACTGTACGACATCGAACGCCGCGCAACGGACTGGAGCAACGAGGCTCGCACCGAGATTCGCCAACGCGAGTCACGACTGATCTTGGAACGACTGGAGAACTGGCTCGACGGACCGGCTGCCAAGAGTGTGCTTCCAGCCAGCAAGCTCGGCCAAGCCTTGAATTACCTTCGCAACCACTGGCAAGCACTAAACGAGTACGTCGCCGACGGACGCTTGCCCATCGATAACAACTGGGTCGAACGACTTATGAAACGTATCGCGGTTGGAAAAAAGAACTGGCTATTTGTCGGCTCGTTACGAGCCGGCATGCGTAACGCGAACTTGATGACGTTGGTAGCCAGCGCGCATCGCCACGACCTGGACGTTTACGAGTACCTTCGCGACACGATCCAGCACTTGAACCGCGGCACAGCCAAACCATCCCAGTTGCTGCCCGAGGTATGGAAAGCCAGCCACCCCGAGTTCGTTCGCAAGTATCGTGAAGAAGAACGTCGCGACAAGGCCGAGCTAGCCAGGCTGAAGAGCGCCAAGCGGCGCATCAAAACTTCGGCAGGTGGAGAGACTTAACCTTCAAGGGCTAAGCCAACAGGCCAGCCCAACTCCCCCGTCCCAGAAAAACTTACCCCCCGGCACCTTTGTACGCTTACGTTGATGCAGCTCAGGCTTTCGAAAATGTCCCCCTAAGACTAGAAGAGGAGTACTGCGATTTCATGATCGCGGGATGTCACAAATGGCTATGTGCTCATACACCCATGGGCGTAGGTTTTTTTGGCCGACGTTCTTCGCAACAGTCCTTGTCTGAGTCGTTGGATCGGTGGGTACGCAATGGAGACCTCGACGATCCTTTGCTTGTTTTTGGCGAATGAACTTGAGACGGGCCATACAAACACTTTCGGCGAAACTGCTCCTATTCTTCCGATGCTCACAGCTAACGCTGCAGCCGTTGATGCGATCGAAAGGGCTCAAAACTCATTTGGTGACAGTCGCGATGCGATTCTCTCTGTCATTACGGAAGCGGACTGGAAGATCGTTTCTCCTCCGCACGCATTCAAGAGCCAAATCATCTTCGCCCGCAAGCAGATCGTTTCTTGTGCGAACAACCTGCGGCGGCGACTCCTCGAACATGGCGTTGCAGCCACTGTATACGAGGATGGTCTTGTACGCTTCGCCGTTCCCTTTGGTGACTTTTCCGATTTCGATCGTCGCCGCCTACATTCCGCGTTGCTCGCTGTTGGATAGCGTTTGAACGGATTCGGCTTCACTCCAACACTCATGAATTGATTTGCGGGCCGATCGGGAAAACACATCTGAGTCAGCCGAAACATCGTTCGCTCAACGAGGCAACTCATCTCGAAATGCGTTTTTGAAAACGACTGTGTTTGGGTTCTCCGTCGGCTTCTCTGATCGTACCACGGCGTTCAAGGTCCGTTTCGGCCAGAGGCCTGCACTGCTGCTTTTGCTGCGCAAAAGGCTCCACCTTGACCTGCCGTGTTCCGTTCGAATCAGGCCGCCGGTCGGTCACATGAACGAACGAAAACTTCTTGCAGGAACCGGATGCAACCATCATTGGATGAAAGTTATGACAACTGATCAAGCAAAAGCACACACTGAAGATGCCTTGAAGGAGCTCGCCGATGGACTTTCGGCTGGGAAAAGCGAACGGCTCATCTCATACCTCAGATGTATGGGGCAGTTTTATCACTACTCATTCCGGAACTTGCTTTTGATATCGAGTCAGTGTCCGAATGCAACACGAGTAGCGGGATTTCACACATGGAGAAAAATGAATCGAATGGTTCGTAAAGGTGAGAAGGGGATTGCCATACTTGCGCCGCTGGCGTGCAGGAAACAACGAATGGAATGCGAGATGAACTCAGATCAGCAAACATCCGTATTTGGATTTCGAGTTGTCCACGTGTTCGATATTTCGCAAACCGATGGGCAAGAGCTAGATCGATTGGCAACCGTCTCAGGTGATCCGGGCCTGATGCTTGCCAAGTTAGAGCAATTGGTCACAAGCAGTGGAATTCAGTTGTCTTACGAAGAGCTTAGACCTGGACTGGATGGGTACTCAGCTGGCGGGCGAATTGCTATCAATCAAAACTTGGATTCATCATCTCGCTTTAGTGTTCTCGCACACGAACTAGCGCACGAATGGCTCGATCACCGATCAAGCGAAACCACCGTTACAGTTAAAGAGACGGAGGCGGAAGCAGTCGCATTCGTTGTCTGCTCGGCAAATGGGTTAGATTGCCATAATGCTTCGACCGATTACATTCACCTCTATAACGGTGACACTGCAACGCTGATGAGTTCATTGAACGGCATTCAGGCAGTCGCAGTTCGAATCTTGAGTGGCTTGTCGAACTAGCACGCACAACCGGAGTGGCCGCTTCCATGCGGGGCGGCCATTCAAAAAAATTTGACTGCAAACGATTGGAAGGAAAGGCCCCTTGTACATCTGAGGACGCTGGAACTGCCTCAGGTTAGAGTCTCAGATAAAGTGCGATCTGCAAAACCGCCATTCCGGCATAGATTTGATCGGCAATGGAAATCATTTTCGCCATTTTTCGGCGGCTGATTCGCTTGGGGCGAATGCAGCCTGTTGCGAGCAGCTGCTCGCACTTTTGCGGCTAACCTGCTTGGGCAGGTTGAGCCTGCGTCGTGACGTGTCCGCGAACCTCATTCAGCTAGGGCCGAATGAGATTACGCGTTCACTACGCCGCTGCTCGTGCCTTCTGGGGAAGGCAGCTCGCATCACGCTCACTAGGCCGTTCGCGGGACACTTGGGATTTGAAAATCCACCCGTGCTTGCGAAAGAGACGAAGTCTACTTTGAGCTCTCAGACGAGATGAATTGTTGGATGAGGTTATCGCATATCGCTAAGACGTTGCATCGAAGGAGTTTACGGGCATTTGCAGATCGCGATGATTCTCACCGTTGCGAAGGAAATGTTCTGTCCATTCACAGGCCGTTGGAAACTTCGAACGAGATTCAGAGGCGATTCGCGTCAAATACTTGTACTCCGCTGTTTCAGAGGCTATCATAGAAGCTCCTGGAGCGATGCAAGTTGTCTCCAGTTCCTGGGGCGGTGAGAATCGTCGCCAGTTCCTGGGACGACGAAAGTCGTCGGCAGTTTATGGGCGTGGCAATAGTCACCCCCTTTTGTTTGAGCGAAGTTGAAAGGCTCCTTGTTGAAGGTGCGCCAATAGGCGTATCGATATTTTCGGAGCGTCGATAGTCGCCTCAAGGTTGCTGGAGCGTCCAAGTCGTCTCCATGTTTCTGGGCCATTGCCCAGTGCTTCTGACTTTCATGTCAGCCATCAACACGCAAGTGGCAACGCGCAATCGTTCGCTGCTGTTGTGTCTGTTCCATTTACTCAGGTCGCCGGCCTATCCATTCGGCGGTTTGGTGTATCTGTCGCGCGGTACCTCCTGCATTGAGATCGGTTTTCCCCCGCGGGGCTTTCGTTTTCACTTGCACTAGCGTTTCCGTGTCTAAATCGTTGGGTGCTTCGGGCAGCCAGAGCACCTGTAACTCGCTTACGTAAAACCGGGTCACCCTGCGTTTGCTGAGCGGTTTGCAGTGTGCTTCCCGGATGGCGCAAAGGCCCCTCTTCATCGATTCGGTATGAGAACCTGCGCGTGACTTTTGTCGTGCAAGAACTTTTAGCCGGCCAAGCCAATTGTTCGGGAACTCAATATCGAATTGCTGAAGGGGAACCCATGCGCCGTCGAATTGCCAGAAGTTTGGTGCGAGGACTCATTCCCTTTGATCGCAGTGCAATGCTCGCGTGACATTTACGTCGTGCAATGAACTTGGGCGGCCAAATTCCTGGTTCGGCAATGCGCTACATCCATTGGGAATGAGTCCCAGCACCAAGCAACTACACAATAGCAGTTTGTCGAGTGGCAGGTGGATCTGCCCGAACCAACCATGGAGTAAACCAATGATCAGAACAACGCGACGAGGATCGCTCGAGGCCAAAAAGGAAACAAACTGACGACCATACCTTTGGAGGCTCAAATGAGCCACCCACCCCTTGGGGCAGGCATTTTCGTACATCGGCATAGACCAATCCAACGAACAAAGTGTCCGCTGAGTATGAATCCTTTCGAGAAACCTTTGTCACTTAAACACATCCACCTGCACTTTCGAAGTCTCGCATGGAGCGCTGCTGTTTGGCAAGTTTCCATGCCCGCATCGGAATAACGCTGTGCTGAGCATTCAGAACTTCCAGAATCCACTTTCGAATCGGAGCTACGATGAAGCCACCAAAGCGACCCGCTCGACCACTAGGAACAGACCCCAGCTTTTGCGTTCTCAACTCCAATCGACTCTACGTTCCACTGCGAGCATTCGACGCTACCGCTTTTCCGGGATACCGGCAGGATCTGTGTTTCGAATACGAAGACACTGCTTCTGCAGCTCGAGCAAAGCTGTCGATCGAGCGCAAATTAAGGGGTTGTGGAGATCCGTGGAGCGCAGCACTGCGAAGCAACTACTCCAATCTTAACGTACTCGAATTCCTTCGCAGAAGCTTGGAGCACGATGGACTACTTTTTATGCAATGGACCGGTCGTGTTCGACTCACCGGTTCGAGACTTATGTGCCTGCTGCCAAACGATCGTTGGGAAAATATGCATTTCGAAGATTTGGTTCACACCTCGATCGATTGGCAGGCTGTGGGGCAGGACCCCACTCATTGCGATAGCGCCCCCACACTGATGCATACGATTCACAACCTTTCCCCCGAGAGTATCTGGGAAGCAGTCACCGGGATTTCTAGGCCAATTTGGAAGTGTGGTTTTTTGATTTGCAGGGATTAGCGGCACGCAGAACCGCGTCCACAATTGGCAATTTTTGCCAATTGTGCTAAACTAGACCAATGACTGAATTCAAGCGATCTTGGCCATCGGAGAGAGAGTAAATGGCAACGAAGAACATTAGCCTAACGGATCACTACTCGGAGTTGGTTGACTCGCTTGTGACTTCGGGTAAGTACAAGAATGCGAGCGAAGTGGTTCGAGAAGGATTGCGTTTGCTTGAACAACGAACGTCTGAAGATGAGAGGCGAATCGAATTGTTGCAGCAACTGGCTGACGAAGGATTTCGACAACTCGATCAGGGTGAAGGAGTTGTTCTGAACACCAGTAGTCAAGTGTCTGCCCATATTTCCAAATTGGGCCGCCAAGCTGAGAAGCTCGCCAAAAGCCGAAAGAGTGGTTGATACAAATGCCACGTGTAGTACTTGCCCCGGCTGCTGAGGAGGACATTGTCAGAATCTTAGCCTGGAGCCACGAGCACTTTGGCGAACAAGCACGGTTGCGCTACGAAGCATTGTTGACCCAAGCACTTGTCGACATAGCGGAAGATCCCGAAAGAGCTGGTAGTGTGCCTCGAGAGGAACTGGCTGCTGGTGCTCGCACCTACCACTTATGGCACAGTCGACAACGGATGGCTAAATCGGTTGGTAAGGTTGGCACCCCAAGACACTTCCTGTTGCTTCGTATCAATGCTGAAGGCCAAGTTGAAATCGGTCGTGTACTACACGACAGCATGGATCTTGCCTCCAACCTTCCGGAAGCCTACTTTCCGCAGCCTTGAAGCCAAGTGACGCTGACCGGAAGCGAGACGAGTTTACCAACCTAATTAAGGTGGCCGAAATCTGCTCGCAACCGGCCAAGCATGTTTCAACCACGTTCCTCATTTTTCAGTGGTAGAACGGCTCACACTGCTAGGAATGCCAAAAGCCCACTATTCCCCGGCGATCGTCCGGGCCTTACTATCGCAGTTCGCGATGGTGAGGTTCGCACGATCGAGAATCCAATGCACGCTCAATTCACCAAACTGAATGAGTCGAATCGTCATTTTCGGCGAGATCTAAAGAGTCCGCTCGGAAAACCAAACAAAACGTTATCGCTTCCGCGGACCACCTCGCAGATGGACCGAGCAAGCGAGATTCGGGAACGATCACCAAGTTAAGAAGAGGCAATCGGTGGTCAAAGAACCGTCCAAAAACCTCAGCAACAGATTCAAAACTGAATCTTTAGACATAGGGTTGAGAATGCAGCCTTGCTACCCCTGCAACTTGTCGGGATCGAAACTCGCCGAACCGTTCGTGTTCTCGAAGATCCAGCTATGGGCCTGGTCAACGACCTTTGCCACAAGTGGCAAATCATCGCGCCCAAAGGACCCCGAATCCTTCCACTGATCGCCGTCACGATACAGCCGACTAATTGTTACGTTGTGACGAGCACCGTTTTGGGTGTCGTTTTCCCATATCGCTGCCTTGATACGCCCCATGCGCACTTCGTGCACCGGTCGAACCTTTGTACTAATTGACATTTCATTACTCCGAAAAAATAAACAGAAACAGAATTTGGAAAGAACGCCAGCTAACGCTTTCTAGCTTGGCAATTCGGACAGATCCCCAGGAAGTTCTCGATTGCAGCATTGGGCACGTATTCAATACGCGTCCAACCGCCACGAATGGACTGAGACCATGATGCGGGACCTTCGCTAAGACACCCCCTACAGCTTAGGGTGAACGGAACATCTTGCGGAATACGCTCTGGATTACGCATGATGCTCGAAGCCCGTAGAAAGCAAAACTCACATGCTGCACGGACTGCTGCTCGATTGAAATCCCTGCCGAGGTCCATTGGATAGCTGAATTCAGGCGGAAAGCCGTCCTTATCAAGCCATTGGATAAGCGCTTCGCAATACTCCAAAACCGCTTCCCAATCTCGGCGAACCCAAGCGGTAAGCAAATCATTCCACGCTTGTTGTGGATCCATGATTATGCAGCCAACATCAACAACGCACCGATTTTGGCATCGAGTTCAGCGCGGTCTCCCGCGAGGCAAACGCTTTGCGAGATTCGCGTCAGTGCATCGACCAGCGCGAAGATGGTGAAGCCGCCTTGCTCCCGAGCAAGTTCCATGGCGTCCTTCACCAAGGTTCGAGGAATTCCATGCTGGGTCAATTGCTTAACAACGTCGTCAGCATCGCTTCCAAGTCGCTCGTTCATCGCCTTGCGAATGCATTCGACAAAACCATCGCGGCGCGAGTCGCGTTTGGCAACCAGGTTCTCGATGATACGTCGAATGTCGTCGAGTCCATCTCGCACATTGGCAGTGTGCTTACGCGTGAACTCAACAACATCGATTGCGTCCCAGACAATATGATTCTGGCAGACTCGCTGAAACCAGAAAGTTTGAATGCCCAGCGTGCGACGTCCAACTTCTGAATTCCAGATGAAGAAACCAGGTGCGAATGCTTCGCCCTCAATTTCTGTCCAACCAGTTGGGTCAATCAGAAACGCGAACATGTCCTGCTCACCGCAGTAGAGTCCCGTGCTGCTTCCATCCATTGCCACTTGTGGCGGCTGAAAATAGAACGCGTACTCCTTGACCATATCGAGCAGTTCGACGTTCCACAGACGCGTGTACGATGCCCCGTGAATCGACCGAATGTGTTCGCCGGTCGTCAATAGTTGCAACGGTTTATCCGAGTGTGGCAGCGTTTCTGCAAACGCCTGACTCGCCGTTTTGGCCGATAGCCGATTGATCGTATCGCGACTGACACCTGCCATCCGACACAGCTGTGAGAATGACCAGTCGGTCAGATTGAACGCAGACGATCCATCGATACGCAATGTCAAGTCATGTGAGATCTCCACATCCTGAGGACGACTCCATAAGTCATCTGAGGCGATATGGTCGTCCGCGCACTTCTTGTACAAGGAATCGAACGAAGGAAAACATTCGTCGGGGGTTCTACGAAACAGCTCTTGATGAGCTCGGGTCAATGTCGCCATGGCAGAAACTCCTGCAGTAAAGGGCAACTAGAAACAAACACCCTTCCACGTCGGACGGGCTGCGCACTGGCTAGGCAGAGTGCCAGTCCACAACCCGCCGAAGTTGCTGCAAGTTTTCCCGATCTAGCGAAGTCCCGAAAACCACAGACCACCGGCCCCATGCGCCGCGTTAGGACGCGCATGACGCCGTGCAAAAGAAGCTTCTACTCGAATGTCGGATTGGTAAGTAACAATCCCGTTCCATACCACCCTTAGCGGTATCTGTCCAATCAGTTGGCCTTCCGCTCCTTGATGGTTCTGGAACGTTAAATCGAAGTTCGATTCATTTGGGTTCCGTAGGCCCCAGCTGGCCCCTGAACTCCGCACAACCACTTTCCGTCGCGGATTAGCCAAACCGCCCCG
>CAZVBC010000221.1:0-11707 GCA_964625155.1 uncultured Pirellulaceae bacterium | reverse complement strand
CAGAAGCTCTTAAGGCGACGTTGGCCGATACGGTTCCCTAATTGGACAGCGCCACTTTGCGGTCCAATTGTGACCTTAAGCCCGAGCTTTGTAATCGTTTAACTCGCAGCGAAAGGGCCAAAGGCGAAGACTGGCGTGACTTTTCGCAATATTACGGTTTGGAATTAACACAATTGCGAACACTCACCCCGGTCCTCGCCTTTGGCTGCGGGTTAAACGATATCGCTGCAACGACTTAGCTTAGTTCTAACAACATCATCGAAAGTGGCGCTGTCCAACTAATCTTGGTCGATGACTCGCTCAGTTGCGATCGATTACCGTTGAGAAATCAATTTGATTAGCGCTTGAGTGAAAAATGGCAAATCGTCCGGTCGTCGGCTGGAAACTGAATTGCGATCGACGATAACTGCCGCGTCTTCCCAAATGGCTCCGGCGTTGATCAAATCATCTTTGATACCCGGCGAGCCAGTGACGCGAATTCCCCGATATACTCCGGCAGAAATCGGAATCCATCCTCCGTGGCAGATGGCCCCCAGCGGTTTGCCTGCAGCAAAGATCTCGCGCACGATTTTTAAAACTTTGGGATCTCGCCGCAATTTGTCAGGCATAAAGCCGCCGGGTACCACCACTGCATCAAAGTCGCTCGCCTGGACTTGGTCGATCGACGCGTTTGACCGACACGGATAGCCGTGTTTCCCCGAGTATACTTTATCGGCTTGCTCCCCGGCGACTGTAACGATCGCCCCGGCTTCTTCGAGACGCAGTTTGGGGTACCACAGCTCTAAATCTTCGTAGATGTCGCCGACGAACATGAGGACACGTTTGCCGGCCAGAGGACTCGTTTCTAATTGGACCATCAGTGCAATCCCACCTGCGAATTCGTCAGTGTTTGTGTGTAAGCATTTATCCTTGCAGCCGATGCGCGTACGCCATGGCTTCTTCAGCCAATTGGATGTACTTGGTGTCACCTGTCCCAGCATAGGTGCGTTGATAAGTGACGCTCATGGCGGTGAAATTGAAAGCCTCATTGGGCTCCAAATCACAAGCTTTTCGAGAATGTTCGATCGCCAAGTCGAACTTCTTTTGCAACGTGTAGATTCGCGCTAACGTCAAATGTGATAACACGTGATTAGCATCAGCAGTCAAAAGCTCGTTTAAGATGGCTACGGATTCATCATATTTTCCAGCATCTTTCAGCTTTTCTGCAGTATTGTACATTTGAATCAAATCAGTCATAAACCACCTAGGCCTGTTTTCGAATCTGAGTATTGCGAACAAACACGAGCATAGTTTCGCAATTCCTGCTATTCCGCCAAGCCCCTACGAACAGACTCCACACATCACCCTGGGAGACGATTCAACAAAGGCCACGCACCATATCGGTACATACCAAGCTACAATATGCGTTCAACTGAAGGAGGTTGGTGATGGCAGGCATCAAATGGTGGTTGGTGTTGATCCTGGTTTTGGTTGGGGTGGTTGGTGCAACTCGCCTCGTGGAGGCAGGTCTCAGTCCGACTGAAGTGGTCGTCGTGGTCAATGGAGCCTCTTTGCGATCGCGCGCAGTGGCCAATTACTACGTAACGCTGCGCAATATTCCGTCAAAAAATGTCATCGTTCTCGATAGTGTTCCTAACTCCGAATCAACGTCCGTAGCTGAATTTCGAGAACGAATCCTCCGGCCACTTCTGGCTGAAATTGATCGAAGAGGACTGGGAGGTGTGATTCATTGTATTGCGTATTCGGCAGATTTCCCGACAGCGATTGACATTCAAGAAGATCTCAAACCTCGCGGTGAACTGCCGATCCTATTCACACCGGTCGCTTCGATAAATAGTCTGACATATTTTTATCGATGGGTCTTAAGCCAAAACACGAGCTACATTGGGCTCGAATCTAATTTCTATGCGCGCCGCCCAATCGAAGCAATGTTTGCTAATCCCGGTGGGGACAAGTCTTTGTCGCGATGGGAGGCGATCAAGAAAATGATGGAAGAAAAAAAACATGCTGAGGCCGTAACTGAGCTCGAAAAGTTTCTTGTAGAACTTCCTCATCAATATCCCCTGGCCTATCTGGCTGCTAGTCAAGCCGCGATGATGGGAGACAAGAGCAAGGCGATTCGATTGCTGGGCAAAGCGATCGAGTTGGGCTGGACAAACGGCAAATATCTTGAGGAAGATACTCGATTCGTAAGCTGCCGCGAGGACGCTGATTTCCAGGCTCTACAACTGACTTTAGACAGTGAGGACCCTCTCTATCAAGTTCCCGTGGCTTTCGATTCGCGGGAATTCTGGTCACCCAACGCCATTCCCAAAGCCAAAAGCGGACTGGGTATCAGTTACTTACTCAGTACTGTGCTTGCCGTAACACGAGGGTCTGGGACAACTCCCCAACAAGCTATTGAGGGACTAGCCAGATCCGCTGCTGCGGATTTTACGCAACCTGCTGGCGGCTTTTACTTTTGCTTGAACACTGACATACGCACGACAACGCGTCAGCCAAATTTTGAGTTAGCCGTTTCGCAACTGAAACAATTGGGTTTCGAAGCGGAAGTTGTCCAAGGTCACTTGCCCGTCAATAAGCCTAACGTTTTGGGTGTCTGTATGGGAAGAGCCTCATTCGAATGGAAAGACGCCAACAGCCAAATGGTACCCGGTGCACTTGCAGATAACCTGACCAGCCTAGGTGGCTCGATGGCGACGACTGGCGACCAAACCAAGCTCACAGAATTGATTCTTGCCGGTGCTGCTGGTAGTAGTGGGACCGTGACGGAGCCGTATGCATTACAAGCTAAGTTTCCTCACCCGATGATGTACGTGCATTATGCCCAAGGAGCATCTCTGGTTGAAGCTTTCTATATGAACGTCACTGGCCCCTATCAATTGTTGATTGTGGGTGACCCTTTGTGCCAACCGTTTGCCAATCCACCTCGCGTGACAACAAATGTCGAATTAAAAAGAACGCCGCCAGGTGCCGTACTGTCGTTCACATTACTCGATGAAGGCCCACAAACCAATTCATCCGGACAAGCTAATTGGAAACCTCCTTTGGAGCCAATTATTGTGGCTGCGTCGATCGACGCTTCTGCGCCGCAATTCGGCGAATATCGTCCAAACATCAACGTCAAACTCACCGGCAATGAAGCAGAAGGATTTCACGATCTACGCTTAATCGTTGTGGGTGCAGGCAATTTAGCAATACGGAAGGAATTGGCCGTTCCATTGTGGATTGGAGATGAAAAGCGTATTACGTTGAAGTCGTCGATCAAAGTCAGTCTCCAGCAAGCGGAGAAAGTAAAAGTTACCATCAACGCCCCCGGTGCCAGCGAAGTTAGCCTTTGGCATGATCACGAACGATTGGAAACGGCATCATCGTCCGAGTCACAATTCGAAATCGATCCTAATCGTCTCGGTCTAGGGCCGATTCGTTTGTTTGGCCAAGCAGTTATTGGCAGTACTACAGTTCGGAGTATTCCGGAGAGAGTCGAGATATTGCCCTAAGGCTTGTCGAAATTGGCTGTTTTTGGAGAAGGTACCAAATGAGAATTCTTGTAGCAGTTTTGTGCGGCATTTTCCTCTGGCACAGTTCGCAGCCTCGCACCGGGTTGGGTCAGTCTACGGACAAGCTCGTTCGGCCGCTGAAGAACGCTTATGCCCACAACGACTACTTGCATTCCCGGCCTCTGCTAGATGCGTTGGCAAATGGTTTTTGCAGTGTGGAAGCAGACATCTTTCTCAGGCATGGCGAACTGCTGGTTGCACATACCCAAGCGGAAATCGTCGAGACACGCACACTGGAAGCCCTCTATTTGGAACCATTGCGTCAGCGTATTCGAAAAAATGGTGGAAACGTCTATCCTGACGGCTCGCCATTGTTGCTGTTAATCGATATCAAGTCCGCCGGTAACGCAACGTATACTGTGTTGGACAACGTGCTGGCCAGCTACGCTGACATCCTGACTCACTCTTTGAATGGGAATTTAACGAAACGACCTGTTTCCGTAGTCGTGAGTGGGAATCGTCCAATCAACATGATCCTTGCAGACACAACTCGATATGCGGCGATCGACGGCCGGCTAGCGGACCTCAACGGCTCGACCGACCCAGCCCTTATGCCATTAATCAGCGACAACTGGAATATCCATTTCCAATGGCGCGGGACTGGAAATATGTCGGAGCAAGAGCTTATAAAACTGCGAGAAATCGTGCTGAAGACTCATGAGTCGCGACGTATGCTGCGATTTTGGGGAACGCCTGACATACGAGCCATGTGGAGCTTATTGCAGCACGAGAAAGTTGACTTTATCAACACAGACAACTTGCAAGGACTCAGGCAGTATCTGGATGAAGCCAACACCCTCAAGTGACCTTATGCAAGAATTTCGAATTGCGACGATACGAAGCATTTCAATCTCCTTGCAAATCCTGCTTCGACTACGTCCACCGCATTCATGGTCGCAGCAGCGTTTGCCAGGTTACTTTCTCAGTGATCCGCGTTTCGATCACAGCTCTATCGATACTTTTGTATGCTTCAATTCCTCAGCCGCCAACTGCGCAGGTCTACGAAACCAAAGCTGACTGTTGCCAGGCGAGCAATTCTCGGGCGGCAATATTGATTTTGCTGACCTGGTCTGATGAAAGTTCGCCAAGCAACGGCAGCATCGGGCCGGTATTAGCGATTTCAGCCAATTCGACAGCGCGATGCAACACGCGGATGGGCTGAATGGCGTTGCGTAAATCTTCCAGCCCCTTGAATTGCACGCGCAGCGCTTCCGCTTCGTCAAATTGGCCTTGTTGGATCGCACGCAACATTTCCATAGATCGGCTGGGGGCAACACAGACGCAACCACTAGTGAAACTGATCACACCAAAGTCGCGCATATGAATAATTGCAGGTTGCTCGCCAATCCCGCTGACAACGATTTCACCTGGAACTTGGGCCATCACTTCTCGCAGATAATCGTCTTGAGCGGGATCGTCTCGCACAACTGCGTATTTGATCCAACTGATAATCCCATCGCGATGGAGTTTGCCCACAACTTCCGGCGCAAGCCAACGGTCATGTTTTAGGTAGAGGACGATCGGTTTTCCATACGCTTCGGCGAAAACACGCACGCCGGTTGCAATGCCACTGCTATCGCATACTTCCTTCTGTGGCAGGATCATTACCGTGGGAAAATCGAAATCTGCTAACACTCCCACTTGATCCATCATCGTACCGAAAGCTGGGCCGACTGATGGGATCATCAGGGTATTGGGGCCGGCGACGTCACGAATAACCGTCAGAAGTTGTGCATATTCGGTTAGCCGTACGTGATAGAGCACAGCGTTACCACCATACAACAATGTGGTAATGCCACCTTGCTCCAAAAAACGGACCAGCCGTTGATTTTCGTGTCGGTCGATACGCAGATTCGCATCGCGAGCCAAAGGTGGTACTGAGATAACGCTGGCAGCCAAGCGAGCGGAGGTAACAGGCCGTGTGTCCATGAACAGTTTCCGATTCTACCCATAAGGGTCAATTGAAAGCCAGAGCATCAATTAACCGTGTAAATAAACTGATTTATCGCTTCAAATTGTATTCAGTTGCCGGTAGTGGTGCGAGAGCCCATGCGGTAACCAGATATCAATGCCCCTAAAAGATATCAGGCTCGGCTCCGGGCGATCGACCGGCGAGAAAATCAAAATCACATCCTTCATGTGCTTGTGTGACATGGTCAGCAAACAATTTGTTGTAACCACGTTGCCAATTCCTGGCGGGTGCCTGCCATGCGGCCTTGCGTCGCGAAATCTCAGCCTCATCCACCAGCCAGCTCAAACGGCGCTGAGGAACATCTAATTCAATCATGTCGCCGTCGCGAATCAGTGCCAGCGGGCCACCTAAATGCGACTCGGGAGATACGTGCAGCACGCAAGTACCGTAGCTGGTTCCGCTCATCCGAGCATCCGAGATGCGCACCATATCGCGAACACCTTCCTTCAGCAATTTCTGCGGGATTGGCAACATTCCCCACTCGGGAAATCCCGGTGCACCTAAAGGACCAGCAGACCGAAGTATCAAGACTGTGTCGGCGGATACTGGCAGATTCGGATCGTTGATGCGTGCCTTCAAGTCGGGGTAGTTATCGAACACTAAAGCTGGCCCTCGATGCGTGAGCAAGCGTGAGTCGGCAGCGACCGTTTTAATGACACAGCCATTGGGCGCTAAATTGCCGCGAAGGACGCAAGTACCTCCCGTGCTCCATAATGGATTCTCACGGGTTCGTATGACTTGGTCATTGAGGACGGTCGCACCGACAATTTGTTGGCCCAACGTCATGCCACTAACGGTTGGGCAGTCCAAGTTAAGGACATCGGTCAGACGCGAGAGCAACCCTGTCAAACCACCTGCTTGATGAAAGTCCTCCATCAAAAATCGTCCACTGGGGCGCAAATCCGCTAACACTGGGACTCGTTCTGATAGCTCATCAAATCGACTTAATGACAGCGGTATACCGGCTCTGCCAGCGATGGCAATAATATGCACAATCGCATTCGTCGAACCACCGATCGTCAATTGAGTCATGATGGCATTGTCGATCGACTGCGGAGTAACAAATTGACTAGGGCGCCGATTCGTCCAAGCAAGCTCAACGGCTTTTCGCCCAGTCGCCACAGCCAAACGACTATGCTCGGCAACCACTGCCGGGATACTGCTGGCACCTGGCAACGTCAAACCAAGAGTCTCAGCAATACAGGCCATAGTGGATGCCGTGCCCATGGTCATACAAGTTCCCGCCGACCGGGCAATACAATTCTCGATTGTATTCCAGTCGCTGTCACACAGATTTCCCGCACAACGCTCGGCCCAAAATTTCCACGCGTCGGAGCCACTGCCGAGCGTTTCGTTCTTCCAATAAGCTTTGAGCATTGGTCCGGCTGGAAAAAAGATGCTGGGAATGTCGGCCGAAACCGCGCCCATAATCAAGGCTGGTACCGTCTTGTCGCAGCCACCCATCAACACAGCAGCATCGATCGGATTGCAGCGCAGCACCTCTTCCGTCTCCATCGACAACATATTGCGATAGAGCATAGTAGTCGGCTTCATCAACATCTCACCGAGGCTGAGCACCGGGACTTCGACGGGAAATCCACCAGCCTGGAGAATCCCACGCTTGAGTTCGTCGACCCGTTGTGGAAAGTGCGAATGACAAGTATTCAAGTCACTCCAAGTATTGATCAGCGCTATGATCGGTTTGTTGCGAAAATCGGCATCATCAATTCCCATCCCTTTTAATCTAGAGCGGTGACCAAAACTGCGCAGATCATCTGGGCCGAACCAACGATGTGAGCGAAGTTTTGCTGGGTCTTGGAGAGCATCGGAGTCGTTCGATTGTAGGCTCATAAGTCAATTCTGGTTGCTCAAAGCACTTGGCTGCCGTCAACGCCACCGACATACGTTTATCGATCATCGTCAACAGAATGAAGTGCGTATTTTAGGAAAAATCGTATGGCAATGTTATGGCATAGACCGGGAAATATCGCGTGGATTCCACATGAAATAGAATCGGCCATCCTCCGCACCACCCAAGAAATCGGGTATGCCATTACCGTCAAAGTCGACCACGGTGGGACTTACGTCGTGCCCTTCAATATTCCGTTGAGTAAGAGTCCCCGCATTTCTAAAGCGCCACTGACCTGCGATTTGCCCCAACCCGACGTAAAGGTCGGCGTTCGCTGAGTTCAACAAGATATCGAGAATGCCGTCTCCGTCCCAATCAACCACGGCCAGTTTCCGCCGACCACTGCCTCCAGCACTTCGACTGGTCAGCCTCAACGGCTGACCACGTTCGTCGCACAAAACCCGCTGAGGAGGCAACAGGATACGGGCGTTCTGCCGCACGACACGTTCAAACCAAGTTAAATAACCTTCTTGATCCAGCATGAGCAGGTCGGGAAGTCCATCCTTATTCCAATCGATGACAACCGGCGTTGTTCGCCATTGCGTGACCAATTCTTTTCCAACGGGGCTCCACCAAGTCCACTGAGGCTTTGGGGCTGGGCCATTCCAATCCACTTCGATGCTCTGCGGTTCTGCCATTTTGGGCTGTCGACGCGTGCCTACGTTCTGCAACCATTGGACTTTACCAAGAATCGAATTGAAGACAATATCGGGAAGAGAATCTCCGTTCCAGTCGGCAACGCTTAAGGTCGTGTAGCCCCACTTGGCTTCAGCGGGACCCTGAACACTACCGTTCTGACCCGCTTGCACGCGAAACACTTTGCCTCCAGCGTTCAAACGGACTGGGCCAGCCCATTGTGGACTTGCATGCCCGCGTCCACTTAGATTCTCAAAGAACTCGATATACCCGGCAGTGTTTCCGGAGATCAGATCTTGATCACCGTCGCCATCCCAATCAACACCAAACGGTGTCGCCAATGCTCCAGATTTCAGCGTCTCCGCGTGTTGCTGAAAATACCGAGGAGGCAAAAACGAAGGTGATCGATCCGAGTCTAATCGGCCAGTGTTCTCGATCAATGCAACTCGTCCATCTTCGTCGCCAACGATCAGATCTTTGTCGCCATCGCGGTCCCAATCAAACGCGACGGGCACTATCATCTCGAGATCCATCACCAATCTCGATCCATTGGGAGCCCGTAACCCGCGACCCCTTGCATAACGCGGCTCAGTGCGAGTCCCCACATTTTCAAAATAAGTCAAGCTGTCGAGAAATTCTCCACATATCAAATCGAGATCACCATCTTGGTCAAAATCTTCGAAGTTTGGCGACGGACAGCCGAATACATCAATTGGCGCACCAGCCGCCTGCAGTTTCACTGGCGCTGCATACTGAGGTGCCGACGTGCTACCTGTGTTCTTGAACCAAAACACAAATCCATGCAAAGGACCGTTGGTCCAATTCCCCTGTGAGTCCCACGCATCGTCCCAGCCGTAATAACTCCAATCTTCGATGCCCACAATCAAATCCAGCCGCTGATCACCATCGTAATCCACATAGCGCCATTGATTGTGTCGTACTTTGGGGCCTTTCGGCTGAGTTCCCTCCGGCGTATAAAATTTTGCAGGAACCGACAAGTTGCTTTTTTGATCCGTGCCTGATCGGGTGAAATTCGCGTACTCGATTCCCGGTGAAAGGACGCGCATTGAGTCGCCGACATAACTGGGCATTACATAGTGCACTGTCGCGCTGATTCGCTTCCCTGGTTTGAATACCGGAAAGGAATTTTCCGTTCCTCTCGGTGTCGGGTTCTCGAAAAACCATACTCCATTCGAAGGCTTGTCGGGACAAGAAACGAGCAGATCAAAGTCTCCATCTCCATCCGCATCACACGGCACCGGCCACGCCCACAGCCCAACTCCCAAATCAACAACTAACCCTGGATGATTGTATGGCAGCCGTTCTAATACTTCATCCGCAGATACAATTGCGGCGCAGTACCACAAACATACCAAACCCATAATTGTTCGAGATTTCATCACTTGCCCTCATTTGAACCATATCTGCTGAAATATGCCCTTCGCCGACCGAGTTTCCATTCTCACTGGTTCTTCCAGCAATATTATCTTGCGACGCGGCGATGGGCGATGTATGTCACCGCTCAAGTCCTTTGTTACAGCTTTATTTTAGGGTTCGCGAGGGCGAAGTGGGCGAAGCTCCTGCTGAGTCAATTTAACTGCGGCTTGGTCGGAACCTCGCATTCCCGCTTGCACGACCTAATTCTTAGCTGTAACAAAGCACTAATTGTCCACTTATGCTTTGACATTGCACTATCAGTTATCGGTTTGCAGCCCGCAGGGGAATTTATCTAGCCGCCGCCGACAACGGGCAAGAAGTGAACTTCCGCCTGTGGGTGAATTTTCGCCAGCAAGCCGAGCGAATTGATCGAACCGCCAACAGAAACACACCATCCAGATCGCAGTTGGTGATCGTGGCACAAATGCTCCGAAATACCAGGGAAACGTTGTTCCAATTGGCGAATTGCGTCACGCACAGTGCCGGCAGAAACTTCGGCGAATTCAGCTCCCGCAGTTAACGAACGCAGAGAAGCTGGAATGAATACTCTCGCCATGCTCATCGCTCACTGAGTGTCAACTGAAACAGTTTCATCGAACGAGTGCATTGTAAACATCTGCCCAGAAAACTATCAAGCAACGATGCGATCCTCAGCCCCAGTTTCACCGTCACGCTCACATGCACACAGCCGCCCGATCAGCCGGCCTCTAGGCTGAACCAAGTTCTCTACGCAGGGCTCGGACTAGGTGATCGATGTGAGTCGGGGTGTTATACAAGTGGCAGGAAACGCGAATTAAATAGTGACCATCCAAGAAATGGATCGGTACTTCGATTTGGTCTCTTTCCCATAATCGATTCTGTAGATGCTCGTGATTGCCGTGTGGAAGTTGAATGGCAGTCATCCATCCATAAAACTCACGCGAGTCAGGATGTAGAGGCTGCGTCCCTGGCAGTTCGAGCAGGCAGCGGCGCGCATATTGGGCTAGCGAGTGGTTATGCTGGTCGAGTTGAGGCCATGACAACTTTTGAAAAAAATCTAAGGCGTCGTGAATGGCGAGCCACCCGCTGTAATCTCGGGTCCCCGTCCAAATGAATTCGTCGGACCAATTTTGCGGTGACTGGGGAGGTAATCGCCCCCAACTGAGACGCTGTGGTCGGACTTGGTCATGCCAGCGGGGATGGACGTAAAAGAAACCACTGCCGATCGGCGCACACAGCCATTTATGGCAACTCGCCGTATAAAAGTCGCAATCAATTTGCGTTAAATTCACGAGCTGCTGAAGCAAGGCGTGTGGCCCGTCAACGCAGGTGGCGATGCCGCGTTTATGCATCTGAGCACATATCTCCTCGACTGGCATAATGATGGCCGACGGCGAAGTGATGTGACTGATGACGACCAGTCGAGTGCGATCGGAACAAGCTGCGCGCATGGATTGCGTGATTTGGCCAGAGTGTTCTATGGGTATTGGCAAGCGAATACACTTCAGAATTGCATTAGACAACTGGCAACGGCGCTGCCAAATGCGTTTGACAGCTCCATACTCATGTTCGTTCAGCAAGACTTCATCACCTGGAGCCAGCGGGAACCAGTTTGCCAATTCGTTCATACCCGCTGTCGCGTTCTCACACAGCGCCAGGCTGGTCTCGCAAATGCCTAACCACTCAGCCAATTCCAAGCGGGTTGTCAGCAGTTGGGTTTGGAGCTGGCGCACAAGAAAATCCATCGGCTCCTCGGCACAGCGCTGGCGAATTTCCTCCTGAGCGTTGTGGACAGGCAACGGGACTGCGCCGAATGAACCGTGATTGAGATAGGTCACTCCGGGTCGAAACCGCCATTGGTTGGCCAACGAAGGATCAAGCATGTTGTGGATTCCTTGCCATTTCAGATGCGTTCAGCAATTGATCCTGGCAATCTGGCAACCAAGATCTGCCCCGCCGCTTCCTTTGAAAGAATCATTTCGGCCGTATTGAGACGGATCGTGATGGTGCCAACAGACTTGTCACATCCCAGGACTTTACCACGTGCACCTATCTCCAAATTGGATTCACTCAGGAATCGCAAAAACTCTGCAGACTGATCGAGCACACGTTGGACACGGAACTCACTTCCTTCATTGCAGTCGCTCAGCGCGGTTTGGGCGGTAACAGCAACACTGCCATCGCTCTTTGGAATTGGGTCGCCGTGTGGATCAA
>CAZVBC010000220.1:0-11717 GCA_964625155.1 uncultured Pirellulaceae bacterium | reverse complement strand
TACAGCGCATCGAGTTCGATTTTCTGAAGTCGCTGAACCGCAATCATCTGGAAACTCTCGGGCATGAAGATCATCTTGAGGCCCGTATCAATTCTTTCGAATTGGCGTTTCGCATGCAAGCAGCGGCTCCTCAATTGCAAGATATCAGTGATGAATCGGCCGCAACTCAGCGTGCTTATGGGTTGGATGATCCAGCAACAAAGAACTTTGGTCGCCAATGCTTGATGGCTCGGCGATTTATCGAGCGAGGCGTTCGATTCGTTCAATGTTCGCACAGTTACAAGTGGGACCAACACGGAGAATTGCGAGCCGCGCATTCCAAAAATGCGAAAGAAGTCGACCAGCCGATCGCGGCGCTAATCAATGATTTGAAGCAACGTGGATTGCTCGATGATACGTTAGTGTTGTGGGGTGGCGAATTTGGTCGAACGCCGGTCGCGCAAGGGGATGACGGTCGCGACCACAATCCTCATGGTTATACAATGTGGCTGGCTGGTGGTGGCGTCAAGCCAGGAATAACCTACGGTGCAAGCGACGAATACGGGTATTTTGCAGCCGAAAACAAAGTCCACGTTCATGACCTGCACGCCACAATGTTGCATTTATTGGGATTCGACCATCTCAAGTTAACTTACCCATTTGCTGGTCGCGATTTTCGACTGACCGATATCCATGGACGAGTTGTGACGGATATTTTGGCATAGTGACCGCCTCAATACTCTATTCGCTGCGTATGGCCACTTGTCAATCTGCTGAGGCTGCCTAACATCTGACAACAGTCTGCACATATAGATGTGCGATGACAAGTTCGTCGTCGAGCATCGAAAGTGGACATCCATGAACCTATTCTGGTAGCAGACTGAAATACAACAAATTTCTCTGGGGCCTTACCCTGCAGATTGATTTGCCAAGTCGAAACCAGCACCGCTTGCCGAACTGTGGCGTTGTGACAGCCTGCGGTTCAGAATCCAAATCATATTTCTTTAAGAGAATATAAGTCGCACAATGGGACAACAGTATATCTTTACGATGGAATCGATGACCAAAAAGCACGGCCAAAAAGAGGTGCTGAAGGACATTTGGTTGTCGTTTTATCCTGGCGCAAAAATCGGTGTCCTCGGATCTAATGGCGCTGGTAAGAGCACTTTGTTGAGAATCATGGCGGGTGCGGATAAGGATATCGATGGGGAAGCCAAATTGACCTCCGGTTTTGTCGCGGGTTATTTGCCACAAGAACCTCGGCTGAATCCAGACAAAAATGTGCAAGGGAACGTCGAAGAAGCGGTCGCAGCTCGCCGAACAGTACTCGACCGATATAACGAGATCTCTGTCAAACTGGGAGAAGTGACCGACGACAAACAAATGCAAAAGCTGTGCGACGAGATGGCGAGGTTGCAAGACATCATCGACAGCAACAATTTATGGGAGCTGGACCGTCAGGTTGAGATGGCGATGACGGTCATGAATTTGCCTCCTGGTGATGCCGATGTCAGCAAATTGTCAGGCGGAGAACGCCGGCGAGTGGCGCTGTGTAAACTGCTGATTGAACAGCCCGATTTATTATTGTTGGACGAACCGACCAACCATTTGGACGCCGAAGCGATCAACTGGCTAGAACAGCATTTGGCTCAATATCCCGGTACCGTGGTCGCCGTTACTCACGATCGGTATTTCCTGGATAATGTCGCTAAATGGATATTAGAGCTCGATCGCGGGCGAGGCATACCGTTTGAAGGGAATTACACGAGTTGGCTCGAACAGAAACAGCAACGATTAGAACGTGAGCAAAAAGGACAAGTCAGTCGCCAAAAGACGCTGGCTCGCGAGTTGGAGTGGATTCGGTCGTCGCCGAAAGCTCGTCAAGCGAAAAGTAAAGCGCGTATTACGGCCTACGAAAAACTTGCCGCTGAACAATTCGAAGAGCGACCCGATGAATTGGAAATCCAGATTCCACCCGGCAAGCACTTAGGAGAATTGGTTATCGAGACGGAGCGTTTGTCGAAGGGCTATGCAGATCGAGTCCTGATAGACGATTTGTCTTTCCGCTTACCCGCTGGCGGCATCGTAGGAGTCATTGGCCCCAATGGCGCAGGAAAAACAACTCTGTTTCGAATGTTCACCGGCGAAGAGAAACCTGACAACGGAGTACTGCGCATCGGTCCCACTGTCGAATTGGGATACGTGGATCAGAATCGAGATGCGTTGGACCCAAATCATACGGTCTATCAAGAGATCAGTGGCGGCAATGATCTGCTGGAAATGGGTGGCCGAAAAGTAAATGCCCGAGCTTATGTATCTAGATTCAATTTTCGAGGGCCCGATCAAGAGAAGAAAGTAGGTGTCCTATCGGGCGGCGAACGTAATCGAGTCCATTTAGCGAAATTGTTACGGCGTGGTTCGAACGTGCTGTTGCTCGACGAACCAACCAACGATCTCGATGTCGATACGTTGCGCGCGCTTGAGGAAGCTATACAGAACTATGCTGGATGCGTAGTTGTTATCTCGCACGACCGTTGGTTCCTGGATCGACTGGCAACCCACATTTTGGCTTTCGAAGGAGATGGGCACGTCCATTGGTGCGAAGGAAATTTCCAAACCTACGAGCAGCAGCGCAAAGAACGCCTCGGTATTGAAGCCGATCAACCTCATCGATTCCGCTACAAGAAATTGCAGGGTTAATCAACGTTTCATATTTGGTTCAGCGAGCGACAAATGATTTCGATTCTATGGACGCATTTGTTGCACGGTGCGGTTGACGATCTGCGCCTCGGCGAACATCGGGCAAGTGTTCGTCGATTTATTTGGCGAGACCTTCGTTGCGCCACCATCGCAATTCATTGGCGCCTCGTTCGGCACAAGCAACAATGTCGAGCCATCCGTCTGCGTTCATGTCGGCCACCAAAACAGTCACGGCGTTGCTCCAACGAGCTTTGATGACGTGCGTTTTCCACTCGCCTCGAGCGTCGCCAGGGTTTTCAAGCCAGGCAATCCTCCCGGCTGGCGACCAACCCGTCGCCACCACATCCAAATCGCCGTCCTTGTCCATGTCGCCTGCAACGGCTTCGAAGCCCTGATGAAATCCAGACGCAATTGAGTGTTTTCGCCATGCGTGGCCATTTCCCGGAGAGTCCAAATTCTCGTACCACGCCACTTGATGTGTGCGTGTTGGCTCGCTCTCTGCCGGTGCTGCGATCCCAAACGCCATGACGACATCCATATCACCATCGCCGTCGAAGTCTACGGGATGACCATGTGCGGGAATTTGCGTCATATCGTCTATGGTATGTTGCAACCAGGTCAGACTCTTGTCCCCTGGTACTTGCTCAAACCACATAACACGATGAGTCGTTCGGGCAGTAGCTAACAAATCGGGCCTCCCGTCACGATTAAAATCTGCGATTGCAATAGTGCGAGTTTCACCCAATTTTTCGGCTACAGTATGTCGACTCCACTGGGCGCCTTCACCGGGCTTGCCAACATTTTCAAACCAATCCAAGCGTTCCCCTTTCCAGCTTGATGCAGCGATATCGAGATCCCCATCACAATCCAGATCTGCCAAGGCAACATCGTAAGAGCCGGGCAATTCGCCCGCTTCCACCACACGGTGTACCATCCAGGTAGAATTCAGTCGACCGGAACCAGGATTCTCAAACCAACGAATGTCGGCTAGCAGATTATCGACGATGACGATATCCGGTGCACCATCGTGATTGATATCGCCAATTGCATGACGTTCCATCCGCACTGGATCTTTTGAATTCCCCTGGAATTTTTGAATGAATGAGAAAGAAAATCCGGCGTTTGCGTTGTTACGCAACAAATACAGATTGCTGTTGGGCTCAGCATCCGCACTGGTCAAATCAAGATCTCCATCGCCATCTAGGTCGGCCGCTGCGCAGGCGTACGAATAAGTGTAATTTCCCAATAACCTTTGCTCACTCAATTTAATTGGACCAGCTTCAGCGGTATTCAATGGAATGCTGGACGCATCAGGCTGCCCCATCGGATCAAGCAAGGTGGTAATAACTTGGGCGTAAACTCGATGTCCAAAATCATTGGGGTGATTGACGCCATTTCCTGTTAGATCCCAGTCTTTTTTTAGTGTTAAGAACTTGCCCCACACGGTCGTTAAATCCGCAAGAGCAACACCAGGAGAAACAAGCTGAGCCAAAGCATCGCGATACTGCGGAAAAACTTCATGACGCAAACGGGTCCAATCGCGATTGCCCAGCATTGGGGCCACGAGTACAAACTCACAATCTGGCAAGACTTTGCGAATCTTGTTGATCATTGTCAAGGTGTTAGCTCGGTACGATTCCACAGAACGGCTGGCAGAATCGTTCATTCCAAAAGCCAATACGACTAACTGCGGTTTTGCAGAAATTACTTTGTCTATTTGGGAAATACCCCACTCGGTATTTGTGCCACTGACTGCAAGATTGATTAATTCAATTTGATTATGAAACCGTTCAGCGAGATGACGTCGTACCAGTTCGGGATATGCAGGCTGGTAAGGGGGACTGTTGTACATAGCTGAGGCGTTCATACCAGCGGTAATGCTGTCCCCTAACGCGACAATCGTAAACGGTTGGCGATTTACCAATCGCGATACGGTTTGAGGAAGCGCTTGCGGATCGAAACGTGGAAAGATGGACTGCCAGCCTTCTACTTCAGCGTGTCGGTAGGTAATGCAAGTCTGCATCGCGGCATATTGCAGCTCTGAACCAAAAAAAATTTCTCCATTTCCATCGCGATGCGTCAGTTCATGTTTTTGCGACTTAGCCGGCCGTCGCAGGTCTTGTGCAGTCTGCGCGACTATGCGCGAACCTTTAGGTAAAGTGAGCTGGCGTGAACCGGCTTGCCACACAAAATCTTTCCCTTCTTCGAACGTCACGGTTCCGGCTGAGTTCCGTACTGCAATCACTTCGAGTATTGGAAACATGACCTCAGCGGCAATCTGCTGAGTAGTAGGTTGTTGGATAAACAACACCGTCTCGCCTTCGATCACGCTCCCAAGCCAAAACGGTCGCATTTGATCGACCGAGTAATTCCAGTTCGGTGCAGTTTTGGTAACCAAATCTTGAGCTAGTGAGATTGAGGCCAAGTCGAGCCAACAACAAAAGAAGCTGAAACTAATCAAGCATGCGGCTGAATAAGGTCTTCGAGGACACGGTAGCGCTCGCGTCTTTCCTAAACTTGAAATAACGAATCGGCGCAAGCCGTCGAGTGTACATTTATCTGCCGCTCGCATTAGCCGCATACGCAGCGTTCTTGCTCTTTGGCTCATCTGCTGTTACTCCCGTTGAAAAGTATGCTCTTTGGTTCGCGTTTGCAATGCCTGCTCGACCGGGGCTGGTGAACCCTTGGGTGTGGCAGAACAATTCGCAACAGGTTATCGACGATGAACCATGGTCATGTATGACGGCAAACAAGATCACGACCCGCATCACAGTCCGGTTAGTCCTGCGGTTTATCGCTGATCTTCTTAGGTATCCAGGTAGGATCTTGTTCGAAGTACATTAGATGTTGCCAAGGGAGCCCATCGAACTGTTTGGCAAGACGATATCCGTTGGCCGAGTACTCTTTGAGAATTTGTTGCTTACTCATTTTATGTTCCGGCTTGATGGGCACATTCCGATCTTCCTCACGAAATTCAAGCAGAGCGATCAATCCCCCAGCTTTCAAGGACTTGCGAATGGCCGCCAGCATTTGTTGCGGATGTGAAAATTCGTGATAGACATCCACTAGCAACACGAGATCAACCGAGTTGGGTGGCAATTTGGGATCGACAATCGTGCCCAAAACAGGCTCAATATTTTTGATCCCTTGATCATCCGCACGCAGCTTAAGCAAATGCAGCATCTCGGATTGAATGTCGACCGCAAGTACTTTCCCTTGCGGAGCGACTAATTTGGCCATCGAAAGCGAATAATAACCGTTACCGCACCCGAGATCACAAACCACCATGCCTGGTTTCAAATCCAATTGCCGCAGGACTTCAGAGGGGCGTTCCTCAGATTCTCGCGACTCACGAACCAACCATGGAGCACCGTGGTAGCTCATCGCTTGAGCGATCCGCCGACCCATGTAAGTCGAACGAGCTGGAGGTATAAGTTCATCTTCAGCTTGTTTCTGAGCCGATGCAGTAGAGCAAGGTGTTGCAGCCAACAAACATGAACTCAACACCCCGATGATGCATCGAACTATCCAGTTATCGGCCTGATGTTTGATGGTCATTCGCTGCGCACCAATTGATGGAATGCGGAAATCAATTTCTTTGTAAGCGATCCGACATTTCCATCGCCGATCAGCCGTCCATCCAATTTAACCACAGGAATGACTTCCGCAGCGCTGCCCGTAAGAAAACACTCGGAAGCGACAAAGATATCGTGACGAGTAAAAGGTATTTCTGCGACTTCGATGTCCATCCGGCGAGCGACTTCGATTACCGCGTTGCGCGTAATACCTTCCAAAATACCGGCGTCGATGGGTGGCGTTAATAACCGGCCCGCGCGGAGAATAAAGATGTTGTCGCCGGTACATTCAGCAACTTCACCGCGGTGGTTTAACATCAAGGCTTCGGAGCATCCGGCCAGCTTACCCTCGATACGAGCCATGATGTTGTTCAGGTAATTTAGCGATTTAATCCGTGGGCTGAGTGCCGCAGGGTGATTGCGGATCGTCGAAGCAGTAATGATCTCTAGCCCGTTCTCGTACTTTTCTTTCGGATACAGCTCGATGTGATCAGTGATGATGATAACTTGTGGATCCGAGGTTTTGGCGGGATCCAAACCCAACGACCCAGCGCCTCGCGTGACTACCAAACGGACATACGCGTCAACCAATTTATTGCGCTGCAAAGTATCGACAACCGCTTGTTGCAAGGCATCCTTGGACAGCGGAATTCTTAATTGGATCGCAGCCGCCGATTCGTACAATCGATCGATATGAGCGCGATGCCTGAAGACCTTGCCTCCATACGCACGCATCCCTTCGAATACTCCGTCGCCATACAACAAACCGTGATCGTATACGCTGATCTTGGCTTCTGCTTTGGGGAAGTACTGACCACTTATGTAAACTTCGAGCGACATCCTAGTTATTTAAACCTTTCGTTGGCTAATAGAGTACCGTCACAGAGCCGGCGCAACGCATGCGTGTTAGTTAATACCGACAACGTTCGCTGTTAATTGAGTTGCTGAGGAATTAATTACTAGTGTACCAATAATGACGGTGTAGTTGACCCCAGTTCAAGTTAAGCTGCGCAACCTGGCCAGTTCAACTTCTTTGCCGACTACCAACAGCATTTGATCGTCCGAGAGGCGAAAATCGGCTTCTGGAAACATAGTTAGTTTTCCGGTCAAGGCATCTTTCACACCGACAATCCAAATCCCATAACGCTTGCGCAGTTCAAGTTCCACCAACGTTTTCCCGACGAAGGCTGTGGGTACGGCAATTTCTACAAAGCTGAATTCCGGATCGATAGGCAAATGGTCGATCACACTTGGCCAAGTCAATCGATCAGCTAACTGAGTGGCGATTTCTATCTCGGGAAAAATAACGCGTTCGACTCCCAGAGATTTCAGAATGCGGCCGTGCTCGCGCGTAACGCCCTTGACATAAATGTGCTTGGCTCCCAATTCCTTGGCATGCAAAGAGGCCAGTAACGACCTCGTGATATCTTCGCCGAGACTGATAACGACTCCATGTACTTTCTCGAGTCCTAGAGCCTCAAGCGATTCACGCTCGGTTGCATCACCGATGATCCCTTCGAACAAATGCTCTTGCAATTCTTGGACGATTTCAGAATTCGCATCAATTCCCGTGATTCGGCAACCGTTGCTTTTCAGTTTCTTTGCTAGAGCTGCACCAAACGACCCTAGTCCGATCAGTACAAAGTGTTTGTGTTCTGGCATGACGCTGCATATACCCTGTAAATTCGGCACCAACCCAAGCTCGCATGTCACCACGAGTATGATCAAGGTCGGGTGGAAAAAATTATTCTTATCCTACTAAGGGCTCTTCGGACAAGTATTGTACACATCGAGGTTTACTGTCGACCGACAAAGCAGCAAACACCGTGATCGGTCCCAGTCGCCCTAAGAACATCAAACCGATGATGATCAATTTACCTGCAACAGAAAGCTGGGGAGTCAACCCGGTGGTTAGCCCCACTGTACCCAACGCGCTGGCAACTTCAAAACTGGCTGCTAGGAATGACGAGCTGTCATCTTTGAATCTCTCGTCACCTTGCTCCACGATTAACAACAATGTCAGCGCGAGCGCGCCGACGGTCAAGAACAACATCACCGCCGCCATGGCTCGGTCGATACTCGATTCCGGAATCGTTCGCCGAAATATCTCTACTTGCTTGCGACCTTGAAATCGTGATACAGCATGTAATAACAACATGCCCACCGTAGCTACCTTCATGCCTCCACCGGTTGAACAGGCTCCAGCTCCAACCACCATCAACAAGATCATGACAAACAGCGATGAGCTCGATAGTTCGGCAATATCCACCGTGTTAAAGCCAGCCGTGCGGCACGAAACGCTCTGAAACAGTGGTATTAAAACTCGCTGAGACCAGCTCTTGTCAACTAATACGCCATCGGCTTCCAAAAAACCCAACACAATCGCTCCAGCGAACACTAGAAAAGCTGACCCGATCAGCGTCAGCTTTGTATGTAACTTCAAATCGTTCCAACTCATTACTTTGCGGTTGGACACCCACCTCCAGACGTCGGTCAAAACCGGGAATCCAATTCCTCCAGTAATGATCGCGATCATTAACACAAGGTTCACTATCCAATCGCCGCTGTAGCGTACCACCGAGTCATCGTACAAGGCAAAACCTGCGTTGCAGAATGCGGATACTGCATGAAAAATGCTATACCAGATGGATGTGCCCAACGAATATTCGGTCGCGAACCGCGGCAGCAAACACAAAGCACAGGAACACTCAATGCCCAGCGCCAACAACACGATTCGCGCTATTGTTTTTAGCAAATTCGCATTAGGTGATGCACCGAGCGTTTCACTCACAATCACTTGTTGACGCAAACCAGCTCGGCCACCAATTTGCGCGAGAATAAACGTTGTTATAGTCATGATGCCGATCCCTCCGATTTGGATCAGCGCCAAAATCACGCATTGGCCGACAAATGAAAAGTCGTTGGGGGTACTACGGATCGATAACCCCGTCACACATAGCGCACTGGTCGCCGTAAATAAGGCATCCAACCAAGATATCGGAGCATCGGGGTTTCCAGTACAAATGGGAGCGCGAAGAATGAGCGTCCCAATCAGTAGAATCCCTGCATACCAGTATAAAGAAGTTCGCGCAGGATAGCGGACCAGATTGCTGGCCAGCGTAGGCATGAATTGTCATTCTCCAATCAAAAGATCAGCCCGATCGTCGCAGCCATTCGCGCAATAATAATCGCAGGGCAAACAAACTCGGTGGCGGTCGCTGATCAACACTCGTAGTGATCCGAAATCCTGAATCTCATGTCGGGCCAACTAAGAACTCAGCTTCACTTGTAAGCTACACATTTGAGCCTGGATGAGGCTGACGCACAAGCTGGCTGACCCCTTTAAAACTTGACGACAGAGATGTCTCGCACCACTCAAATAGGACTGCTTCGGTGGTGGTAAGTGTACAACCCACGGATTGCAACCTACCCAACGCAATATCATGATCCGCACGATTACGTGAACATACCGCGTCGGCAACGACGTGCACTTGCCAACCGTTATCGAGTAAATCCAATGCAGTTTGCAGCACGCAGACATGTGTTTCCAGTCCACATATTATGGCTTGCCGTTTTCCCTGTTCCCAATTTTCTCGTAGCGACCCAGCGCATTCGCGACAACTAAACATTCTCTTAGTTGCGATGATACCAGCCTCGGTTGTCAACTCGCCAACTGTTGCACCGAGCCGCTCTGGATATTGTTCGGTCACCAGTTTGCGCACATCCAGCAGAGTTGCTCCCTGCATCAACCGACCGACATTCCATAACAATAAATTCCGGTCTGGCATGATTGGCAATAGTCGCTCCTGAACGTCCACAACAATCAATAAACTGAGCCGAGCATCGGCCAAACGGGAACTTCTTCCCAGCAATTCACTTTCGTGTGTCATGCCAATACTCCAACCGTGGGCTCAGCCTATTGTAGGAACAAGGTTCATGGAAACGCCCGTTCTGCTCTCAACGCACTTGATCTTGTGCGTATCGCAACGCTTGCGATTGAGCGGCTGACCAATCGCTTTGCTTGGCAGTGGCAATGATCTTTGAAAATGCAGTGTGTTCCGCTTCAGATACATGTCCCGCAGATTTCAATTCTGTGAGCTTTGTTTCGCAGGCCGTTAAACGCTCTACATTCTGCGTGTTGCAGGCGGTATAGACTTGTTTGATAAAATCCTGCGACTCGCGCGTGCTGACTGCCGGATATTTTGCGCAACCGACGATGGAAGCAACAAATATAAATGTTCCCAAACCAAGACAGCTTCGGATCTGAAATGGGATTCTCATACACATGCTAGAGAATTCGCAGCGGCTCGGTTGGGTGTTTGTCTTCATCCAGTCACGTACTTTCATTTCGAAAAATGAACATCGGATTGCCCGACGATTTACGAGATTGATTGTACCTTTTAAACTGCCCTAGCGAAATTGGTAGGCTGAGTGTCGCTGTACAGCCCACACTGTTCCACATCAATTCGAGATGATTGGCGGCAAGCGATTTACATTGGCGCGGCGAATCCTTGCGATCAATACGAACATGAGCCCGGCGAGAAGGAAAATGGATAATCCAAGCAACGGCCGAACCAGGATCCAACTCGCGCCGATTACTGTGGCAGATACTAATAAGCCAGACAGAATTGCCACGAGGACCAGTATGCCGCTGGTGATTTGGCCGACTATCGGAACCAAGTTAACGAGAGTTGTCAGCGGCTTGATACTCAATGCACAGCCAAAGACACAAATTAAGGTCCCAAATATCCGTAATACCCATGCGAAAATAGAATTCTCTGTATCTAACCGCGCCATCATCGACTGAGCGTCCAACTGCCCCACGACCAGCTTCAGGATACCCTCTCCATTGCTGGTCTTATATTCGTTCAGGACATGTCCACTCAATCGAGCAGCCACGCTGACGACCTCCGAGGGCACATATTCGAAACGAACACGCGTATCACCAATGCGGGGATTGTTAGGGTCAGGTCGCTTGTTGCCGAAGAACAATTCCTGCTGCTGTACGAGGTAATTTGCTCGCTCATGCTGCGGCACATTTTCCAATATAGCTTGCGCATTTAACGAGATCGGTTGCCAGTCCTGCATCATCTCTTTCAGTTCGGCAATCAATTCGTAGTGGCCAACGCTAACAAGCTTTGCGGTCCACTCTTGACCATGCACGGACATTGGCGGATTACGATGGCCTTCGGGTTCCGCGAACTGATCACTGTCGACAGGCTGCGAAGCCCATTCGCTTCGATAGGAATAAACGGCCTGCTGTTGATTCTGAGAGTTGCTGCGTGTTTCCTTGTGCTCAACCCATTGATACATACTGACTCGCCGCGCGAGGTGAATTCCATTCTGAGAGACAAAGAAACGATCATCCTGCAGAGTCTCGTGCGTGTCCGCTCGACCCGACAAAAACACAAGCTTGCCTTCCAATTCCTCAGCCACTTCGAGCGCATCTGGGATCGTTTGAAT
>CAZVBC010000219.1:0-11812 GCA_964625155.1 uncultured Pirellulaceae bacterium | reverse complement strand
TGAATGAGGAATTTTCCGTAAATGGCGTCAGAAAGTTTCGGCAGCAACGCGGTCAATCGATCGAGCAATCTAACCAGTTCGGTGCGTTCGCCTCCCGCATCGATGCGTACCAAAGCAATCACATCTGCCAATTGAACTGTGTTCAGCAATGTCAATGACATGCGATATTCCGGCGACCGCACGGCTTGTCTTGGGTCTCTAGGCAAACATCCGACATGTTCCATGATTGTGGCTAATTGATAGCCGATCGAACGCGGATTTGTTTCGTCTGTCAGTACGAGGTCCAAAACCGGCGCCGCTTGTAAGCTGGCCATATACCGCGAGCGGTAGGTCATGATACTGTCCAGTGTCACCAAAACCGCTTCCAATACAGCTTCGCTTTCACTAGTCTGGCTAGTCAACATCGCGCGGCAAAGAGCCGTCGTTTGCCAAGCGCGTTCGATGCGTCTGCCCAGTTCCAGAAAGCGCCAAGCTTGTGTCCGCGTCATACTCTCGGCCGATAGGCCCGCCAAAGCTACAAGGTCCGTGATAATCCGATCCAAGATCTGGATCGAATCGGTGGCATCGATCGCAGTCTTTTGGTTCGGACGCTGGCTGGCTTCGTCAATGCGCCTGATGATTCTCCACATATCGATGGCCACACGATCTCGGACCGACGACGCGATGCGCACGATTTGATTGACCGTCGAGCGCAAACTCAACGACTGAGAAGGATCAAATACTGACTCGGGTAACATCTCAGAGACATTTGGCATGCGCTGCTGCAAGCCTTCAATTACATAGTCAG
This sequence comes from uncultured Pirellulaceae bacterium, assembly GCA_964625155.1. Taxonomy (GTDB): domain Bacteria; phylum Planctomycetota; class Planctomycetia; order Pirellulales; family Pirellulaceae; genus Aureliella. The sequence goes on along the minus strand of CAZVBC010000219.1, from coordinate 11,025 downwards.
GTTCGATTTGCCCACGCTCTGCTAGCGCTCGCAGCAATATCGGCAGCTCGTCGACTTTCTCCCGCTCGTCAGTCAAACGCAGCAAGGTTGTGCGCAGCAATCGCGATTGTGCTTCGGCGCGTTCAACGTTTCTGCCGAGCCAAAACAAATTATCTGCTACGCGACTCGGAAAATCATCACCGCTGCGACGCAAAGCAACCGCCTTGGCGTCCGTTTTCAGCAAGCTGACTTTTTCTACTGGTTTTTCGGACAGGATCCAAACATCTTGACTTCGTTCGCCCGAAGTCATCATTTGATTCAAATCCATCGCATCCGGAGAAACGCGAGCCAATGCGCTGGGCAATGTGATGTAACTGCCGCCATTCTCCACGACGAATCCACGCACGGCAACGGACCAAGGTTTCAGACGCGAGTCGACAAACACCGGTGAGGTTGAACGGACCGGCATCTGCTGCGCAACATACCGCGATGGATGTTGCTTGATTTGCTCGACCAATGCCATGCGATCTCCTTCGCTCAATCGAGCCGGATGGATCGCAGGTGAATCAAAAGTTCGAAAGGCAGGCCGAATCAACAGGTCGTCGAAATGAGTCCAAACGTAGTCGAGTGAACTGGCATCTGCACACCACCAAGTAGGCACCGAGGGAATCAACAGCTCTTCCCCTAAGACATGTCGACAAACTTTATCGAGAAACGGAAAGAATGCCGGCGACTCGACGAGTCGGCTGCCGAGCGAATTGGCGACCGCCACCTCTTGGCAACGTAGCACTTCTAACAAACCCGAGATACCTCGTGTCGAATCGGGACTCAGTTCGACCGGATCACAATCATCATCATCCAATCGCCGAAACAGCACTTCAACTGGAAGCAACCCTCCCAGCGTTTTTAGCATCACGCGATTTTCACGCACTGCCAAGTCGTCACCTTCGGCAAGCGTATATCCGAGATAACGAGCCAAGTAAGCGTCTTCGACGTACGAGTGACTTTGCGGACCGTTAGTCCATAAAACAATTCGTGGGTTATCACGGAATCGCGGCGCCAATTTGCGCAGCGAATCTTGTAGCGCAATGAAGAATGGGGCCAGCCGCTGAACTCTGCAACTGCGAAATGCAGCAGGCAAATTGCGCGACGTGACTATGCGGTTTTCTAGCAAAAAACCCAATCCGAAAGGAGCACGCGTGCGATCACCTGTGGCCCACCAATTGCCATCTGCTGAGTGGGCCAAGTCGGTGGCGAAAAGTTGCAGGTACTTCTGATCCTTGCCCACCAAACCATGATACGCCGGATAGAATCCCGGGTGACCAAAGATGATCTCCGGTGGAATCAAGTGGTCTTGCAAAAGCTTTTGCGGTCCAAATAAATCCGCGAGAATAGCTTCACATAACATGGCTCGCTGGACCAGCCCGCGGGACAACCGATCCCAGACCTGATGCGGCATCAACAATGGAATCGCGTCCAGAGTCCAAGGTCGGGCTTTACCACCGTGAAGATCTTGTACCGAAGCAGTCAAGCCGTCGCTGGCGATTTGCCGTTGGGCTAACTCCCAACGTCGCTGTATTTCGGCAACTCCGAGTTGATCGAGCTGGCGGAAAAATGGCTGCCAGTGAGCTCGCAATTGTTGATTGAGAACAAGTTCATCGTAGACGCCCGCGTGAGGCTGGTAATCGCCTAACAATTCAGTGAAAGTTCCGTGACGCGAGGGCGCGTTCATTGCGTACAAGCCGCTCGTCGCAGGTCCAACGTCATTGGAAACGCAGGATTGATTTCAGCAGGTGGAATTGTCACTGGACCAGGAGTATGACCACCAACAAAAAATCGGGCGGCGCGGCGGGCTTCGGCCTCGTAGGCATTTACCGGAAAGGTCTGGTAATTGCGTCCGGCCGGATGCGCAACATGATATGTACAGCCCCCTAGTGATCGGTTGGACCAAGTATCCAGAATATCGAACACCAATGGCGTGTGCACTCCGATGGTCGGATGCAAGGCACTCGGCGGTGCCCATGCTCGATAACGCACGCCACCTACGTATTGACCCTGGATGCCGGTGGCGTGAAGTGGCACGCGCCTGGCTCCACAGGTGACGACATAACGCGATCCGACCATGCCGGACACTTCTACCTGCAATCGTTCAACCGAAGAGTCTACAAACCGGACGGTTCCGCCACCACCCGGTTCTTCACCTAAGACATACCATGGTTCAATTGCGGAACGCAAGTCCAAATGAATATCGCCGATGGAGATTTCACCGATCTTGGGGAAACGGAACTCAAAGTGTGGTGCAAACCAACCTTTCTCGATCGACAAGCCACACAAATTCAAATCGTCGACAACCTCTGCAAAATCGCGCCAAATAAAATGAGGTAACATGAATCGATCGTGCAGTGTTGTTCCCCAATCGATCAGCGGTCTGTCGTAGGGAGTTTCCCAGAATTTGACGATCAAGGCTCGAATTAACAACTGCTGAGTCAAACTCATGCGCGCGTGTGGAGGCATTTCAAAGCCGCGAAATTCGAGTAATCCCAAGCGTCCGCTGCTGCTGTCCGGCGAGTATAGTTTGTCGATACAGAACTCCGCTCGATGCGTATTGCCGGTCAAATCGATTAACAGATTTCTAAACAACCTGTCGACCAGCCAAGGAGGACAGGTTTGGTTTCGCGCGGGTACCAACGAGAACGCTAGCTCCAGTTCATACAACGCATCTCGGCGTCCTTCATCGACTCGTGGAGCTTGGCTGGTCGGGCCAATAAAACGGCCACTGAACAAATAGGACAGCGAAGGATGATTGACCCAGTATCCGATCAGGCTGCGCAGCAGATCAGGGCGCCGCAGGAGAGGACTGTCGGCGGGAGTTGGGCCGCCCAATACGACATGGTTGCCGCCACCTGTCCCTGTGTGCTTGCCATCGAGGTCAAATTTTTCTGTTCCCAGACGAGACCAATGCGCTTCTTCATACAGCCCAGTCGTATTGCTCACCAATTCGTCCCAATTCTCGGACGGATGAATATTGACTTCGATGACTCCTGGATCTGGAGTCACTTTAATGTGATTCAATCTCGCATCAGCGGGAGGTAAATATCCTTCAATAACAATCGGCATCTGCAGATCGATCGCCGTGATCTCCAGGGCCGAAATAAGCTCAAGAAAGTCCTCAGCCGATTCAACAGGTGGCATAAATGCATGAATTTTTCCATCGCGCGGCTCAAAACATATGGCCGTGCGTACGCAACCGGTTGGGACCTGATCACCATCAACATCACTGTCTAATTCTTGTTCGAATGGTGATGCAGCGCGATGGCTCAGTCTCTGTTCGTGCGTTGGACCGCCGATTTTCTGGCCCGGTTGAGAGGAAAACATGGCCTGCCGACGAAACGGTGGGGCAGGCAAGGGAGATTGTGCAGCTACGGGATCAACCGGCAGGAACTCGGGCGCGGCTTGGGGCGAAACCCAAGGTAGTGAATCCAATGGGAGTCTTAAACCGATGGGCGAATCGCCTGGTAACAAGAACATCTTTTCCGATCGCACTGGCCACGGACCACTGGTCCATCGGGATCTTCCCTGCCACCACTGACGCTGCAAGGGCATCACCAAACCACAGGGCTCACCAACTCCTCGTTCGAATACGCGCGCCAATCGAGCTCGTTGTTCGGGGTCCTTCAGCTTAGAATCCTGAGGAACCACGTTGATGGGCAGACGCTGTTCTTTCCAAAGATAATGAGCGATATCTTCGTAGGCTGGTGTGATCCACTTGGAGGGAACTTGTAAGACCTTGGCAAAGTAGCGGGCAAACTTGTGTGATTCTTCGATGCCGTAACCATAATCACAATCGGTATTGGCAATCAACGATTCGTCTCGCCATATGGCCACCCCATCGCGTCGCCAGAAACACGCCAAAGCCCAACGTGGCAGTGATTCCCCCGGATACCATTTTCCTTGTCCATAATGAAGTAATCCACCAGGCGCGAATCGCTTGCGCAGGCGTTTGATAAGCATTTCTGACAGTATGCGTTTATGCGGTCCAACGGCTCCGGTCGTCCATTCGGCACCATCCATATCATCGATCGATACGAATGTCGGCTCGCCACCCATCGTCAGCCTCACGTCTCCTTGACGCAGCCTTCGATCAATTTCATTTCCCAGTCGATTAATGCGTGTCCAGGCCTCTTCCGTATAGGGTTTCGTTACTCGTGGATCTTCATGGATTCGGACTATACGCATTGAGTGATCAAATTGTACTTCGCACTTTTCCACTGCGCCCGAAATCGGTGCTGCACTGTTCGGTTCGGGCGTGCATGCCAGCGGAATATGTCCCTCGCCAGCGAGCAGTCCCGAGGTTGGATCCAGCCCAATCCACCCAGCTCCAGGCACAAATGCTTCGGTCCAAGCATGCAGATCAGTGAAGTCCTCTTCAGGTCCAGAAGGGCCATCAAGACTCTTTACGTCAGGGGCCAACTGCATCAAATACCCGGATACAAATCGAGCAGCGATGCCTAGGTGCCGCAACATCTGGACGAGCAACCAGGCCGAATCGCGGCACGAGCCTTGCTGGGTTTGGAGCGTCTGCTCAGGAGTCTGCACACCAGGCTCCAAACGAATTCGATAAGCAATCGCACGCTGAATTTTCTGATTCAGTTCGACCAAAAAGTCCACGGTGTTGCGTGGACTGCGATCGATCGTGGCCAAAAACTGACTACCCAAACCCTCCAGTGGCGACGATTCCAAAAATGGCCGCAGCTCGTGCTCCAACCAAGGCTCATAAAGAAACGGAAACTTCTCAGCCTGTGGTTCCACAAAAAAATCGAATGGATTGATCACCGTCATTTCAGCGACGAGATCGACTTGGACGTTGAATCGACGAGTCGGCTTGGGAAAGACCAACCTGGCGAGAAAATTGCCATGAGGATCTTGTTGCCAATTTATAAAATGCTCGTGCGGATCGACCTTGAGCGAGTAACTGGTAATGGGTGTACGGCAATGAGGTGCAGGACGCAAACGAACAATCTGTGGTCCCAAAGAAACCAAACGATCGTAAGTATATTCTGTCTGATGATACAGCGCAACTCGAATGGACATAGACTTGGGATAAACTCGATGGATGGTAGGTAAAGACAAAACACACCACAGGCATCAACCGCGACGGTCGATGAAGTCACAACGTGCAGTGCCCATTGTCGATCGTGGCATGGGAATCTGACCAGCAGGTTGGGATATTTGGAATCGGTGCAGCCAGCAATGTACGTTAATGCTTTGCAGTCAGATCACTTGGTTACGACCCAATCATGCAGATTTTTCGATCGGCCGCATCGCAAAAAACGTCTCGTGAATACCTTCGCCAACACTATTGAATTTGGTTTGCAAATTGTCGATGAATTGATGCAAGCCGCGTTCAATGATCAAATCGACATCCGCAAAGGCTAATTCACTTTTCAAACTTCCGAGTCTGCGCTCGGCGAGATTTCGATAGGCGCCAACTGGTGAACCGACTACTTCGTGCAATGACCAATCGGCTCCCATCAGGCAATACTGTATAGCGCGAGGAAACTCTCGATCCAAAATAAGAAACTCGACGACGCGCCGCACGCTCAAGACACGAAAACGTTTGCGATACATTTCAAATCCGCTGACGGAACGCAATACCGCTGACCACCCCAAGTCGTCGATTGTGGTACCCACGTCATTAATCGAAGGTAATAGCGTAAAATACTTGACGTCGAGTATTCGGCTGGTCTTATCCGCACGCTCCATCAAGCGGCCTAAATTTGCAAAGTGCCACCCTTTGCCACGCGACATGGTTGCATCTAAGATCCCATGAAATAGATGCGCGTGCTGCTTGACCGCTCGAAAAAACTCAGAAGGAGAATCGAATCGAGCTTGGTTGTTCGCGGCATTGTTTACGAAGTGATAAAACTCGTTAAGTTGCTCCCATGCCTCGGACGAAATCGATTCGCGCACCGTTCTGCCATTCTCTCTCGCAGCACGCAACGACGAGACGATCGAGTTGGGGTACTTCTTGTCGGAAGTTAAAAATTGAATGACACTTTCGGCAGTGGCATCACCGTAGTGTTTAGCAAAATACTCATCGTCGCCAGTCGTGCTGACCAACGGACGCCATTGAGAAACCGTTACTGAGGGTTGATCCAGAATCAGGTTCAAAGTCACGTCAATGAACCTAGCCAGATTTTCGGCACGTTCTATATAGCGAGCCATCCAATAAATGGACTCGGCAACACGGCTTAGCATGATTCAGGCTCTTTTCAGTTCTTGGCTGAGACTGTGGAACATGGCACCGTTGGCCCGGCCAGCACCTAACTGCCCCGGACGCGGAATTAATCCTTCATTCTGTCGAACATTGTGCGTGTAGGTTGTACACTCAGGTCAACTGGCTAAGCGTGCTGCCAGTTTTTGCCCTTGATGTGCATCCAGGGCTTGAGCTTGATCATCCGCCAGCACCCAAGTGTCTTTGCTGCCGCCACCTTGGGAAGAATTGACCACCAGCGATCCTTTGCGCAGCGCCACGCGTGTTAAACCGCCAGGCAATACCCAAATATCGCGACCATAAAGGATGTACGGCCGCAAATCGACGTGTCGACCTTCGAAATGTTCGTTGACTAAAGTAGGCACGCGCGACAGTGACAAAGTCGGTTGAGCAATGTAGTTTCTTGGGTCGGCTTCGATTTTCTGCACAAATTCTTGCTGTTGCTGGAGAGTCGAATGTGGACCAATCAACATTCCATAGCCGCCAGCTTCATTGGCCGCTTTGATCACCAACTCGCCCACGTGTTCCTTCACATACCGCCGATCGTCGTCGCGGGCGCAAACATAGGTAGGCACGTTTGGCAGAATTGGTTCCTGATCCAAATAGAACTTGATCATGTCAGGAACAAATGCGTAGATCACTTTGTCGTCGGCAACACCAGTTCCTGGCGCGTTAGCCAGCGCCACGTGCCCTTGACGATAGACATTCATCAATCCCGGCACTCCCAACATAGAATCCGCGCGGAATGCTTGCGGGTCAATAAAATCGTCGTCAATTCGCCGGTAGATCACATCGACTCGCTGAAAACCGTCGGTTGTACGCATGTACACAAAATCGTCTTTCACGAGTAAATCGCGTCCTTCGACAAGCTCGACCCCCATCTGCTGCGCCAAGAAGGAATGTTCGTAGTAAGCCGAATTATAGATTCCCGGTGTCAAGACAACGATGTTTGGCGTAGTAATAGAATTCGGTGCCAGTCCAGCTAGTGTTTCGTATAATTTGCTGGGATAAGTATCTACCGGTCGAACCTTTAAGTCTTGAAACGCGGCAGGAAAGCTGCTCTTCATCACTAAACGATTTTGCAGTACGTACGACACCCCTGACGGGCAACGCAAATTGTCTTCTAGCACATATATCTTGCCGTCGGCGTGCCGGATCAAGTCGGTGCCAGTAACATGGCACCAAATTCCACCTGGCGGATTCAGGCCGTGACATTGTTTGCGATACGATTTGGCTTTGGACAATAGGTCAAAAGGTACAATGCCAGCCCGTATAATCTCTTGCTCGTGGTACACATCGTGTATGAAACGATTCAGCGCTTCAATCCGCTGCTTGAGTCCCGCCTCGATTAATCGCCACTCCAGCGCATCGACGATTCGGGGCACGATATCAAATGGGAAGATCTTTTCAGTCCCTTGCTGATCGCCATAGACCGTGAACGTGATCCCCATGCGCAGCAGTGCTCGATCCACTGCTTCCTGGCGCTGGCACAATTCAGCGGGCGAAAGTGAACTGAATTTCTCCACTAAGATACTCGCCCCTTGGCGAGGATGCCCGTCAGCATCGAACAGTTCGTCGAAAAAACCCTCAGTCAAATACCCATCAAAAGCGTGTTGCACATTCATCAGTGACGGACCTCAAAATCGCAGGAACAATCGGGAGCAATCAACCAATGGTGCTTAACTTCCGAACCTGTGTCCCCACATACGTCTAGCGGATTGCCGAGACCTTGCTGCAATGTTCGGGAAAAGATTGCTCATGCCGAGCAAGCTTGGAACTGGCTTGGTAAGAACCACGCCTTCCAGTTTCCGCGAACCGCCAACTAATTGTCTGGAAAGTACACTAGGAACTTCAGCTCAAGAATGTCGTGCAAATGTACTCCACGGCCGTCCAGTCGGATGTCACCGTTCCAGTTGCACTTTAAACGCCATTGAGCTACCGCCACTAGCTCGTATGAAAGTCTGTTCAATCATAACAATTTGCCAGGCACTGCACCTCCATCGGATCGATAGAGTAGCAATATTCAGCTTTATTTCCCCCAAACGACAAAATGCCACAGAAAACACGCAAATACCCCAGACGTCGCCGTTCGCCAACACTTCGAACCAATCCTACGAGGAGAATCCGCTGCTTTAAACCCAAGTGATGCAGGCCAAGGCTTGCAACCCAAAAGAACTAGGTAAGCGCCTGCCGAACTTGTTTTGCCAGTTGGATTTGAGGGATTTGATCGCACATCACGCGTAATTGGTCTTGCCAATATTTTTCACAATTGATTAGTGTGTCAATGCAAGGGCAATAGCGCCCTGTTGATCGATAAATGAACTATGGGCCGAAGGAATGGCTGTGTTCCGAGTTGCCGAGATAACTCTAAGGTTGCGAGTGTGCGGCTGGATTGCTTGTATGGCAATCTCAGTTGGGTGCAATGGCAACCGATATCTTGGAGGTCCGTCCCCGAGTGCGAGCTGGCAATTGAATCCGGCCATCCCGATCGGCCAGCAACCTTTTCAGTACCCAGTTCAGCAAATACCTCCGCAGATTGCTGAACTGCAAAAACGAGTGCAACAGCTCGACGACAACAATCGTCAACTTACGACCCAACTCGCACAGTCGCAGCAACAGTTGCAAATGTTTCGCGAGCGCGGCGACTTGATGCAACGTCAACTTCAGGAAACCACAGCCCAGCTCCAGCAGTCACGAGTGGCACAGCAAACACTACAGAGCCAGACTGCGGGACTCCAAAGTGCCATTGCCCAGCGCGGAGGAGCCAAGCTGACCGCCAACAATTCGCTCCTCTCCTCGGCAACTAATCTGCAAATTCCGGGAGTGACCGTGCAAATGGACGGAGATGTCATACGTATGAGGATTCCGGCTGATCAGTTATTTGCCCAGGGCACAGCCCATTTAATTCCTGCGGCCGTAAACACCGTGGACTTGATCGGTGCAACGATCGTTCGCGAATTTCCGAGACGGCGCGTAGCAATTGAAGGGCATACCGACAATGGACCAATATACGGCGGTTCGTATTCCACACCGCAACAACTCGCAAGTGCTCAAGCTCAAACGGTTACCGATTCGTTGTTACGACGCGCTCGAGTTCCCACGGAACAGTTGTTCACAGTTGGACATGGTGCGAACCACCCCCGCGCAGACAATCAAACTCCTGCCGGCCGCGCGGACAACCGTCGCATCGAAATCGTGATCTACCCAGAAACCTTTTGAACGATCGACAAAATCTTTGTCGGCCATCTATATTGAGGTGAGTATCTGACGCGCAGTATTTGTTCCGGGTGAATCGTCCCGAAAGGGACAGAATATGATTATCCGGGTGACTCCCACGCGAACCTCATGTCCCTTACGGGAAGATAACTCATCGTTTAGGAATGCCTTTTCTACCAAACATTCAGTCCCTAACGGGACCCTTGCGCAGCTATCGCCGCGACCACGCGCGCGGAAGGAAACTTGCGCAAACACATTCCTCCGCAATTCCCGATTTTTAACAGCCCAGTGCAAGCTTTCCGGTGAGTTCAAGCGTTCCTTTCTGTAGCTCGCTTAAACTTTGTACAAACACTGCGCAGCTTATCTTGTGCTGCACAGACTTTCGTCTTGACTCGCTGCGATCATTTTTTGTATGCATGCACCGGACAAAATTAAAGTGGCGACGAACCTGTTACAGTCTTCATCGTTACGGTCGTCAAAGTCACAGTACATGGTCGGACAATTCGTCCACCTGATTCCCACTTGTTGAATAATGCAAGGATGTGGATCGTGAAGTTTGCTCGAGTCTCGTTCATCACCAGCCACGTCTGTATGGTCTTGGCCACCGTTCTGACTTGCTGGCCCACGTTTGCCAAGGAAGCAGAATGGATTTGGTCACCTGAACACCCGAGAAACCAAGCTGGGCAAGGAGACTGCTATTTCCGCAAAGAAATTCTCCTGTCCAGCATTCAGGAAGCCAACGTTACCATCACCGCTGATGACAGTTACGAGCTGTTTGTCAACGGGCGTCGAGCGGGCAGTGGTCAGTCGATCCGGCAAATGGACAATATCGATATTGCGCCCTTCTTGCGCCGCGGCAAGAACATAGTTGCTGTGCGAGTGACGAACTTGGCAACTGGACCAGCAGCTTTGGTTGCTCGCGTGCAAGTTAAACCGCTTAGCGGTGACTGGCAGAGTTTCTCGACCGATTCATCATGGCGAACAGCTTTGGAAGTCGTTCCCATGTGGCAAAGTGCAATGTACAACGACTCGCGTTGGAAAGCGGCTCAATCGTTTGGGCCACTCGGCGAAACGGCTCCGTGGGATCGACGCGAGGAAGTTGCCCGCGAAGACACTTCGGAGAATCAGCGTTTTCGCGTCAACCCCGAATTCTCAGTCCAACAAGTCTTAGACCATGAACAAATCGGCTCGGTAATCGCCATGGCCTTTAACGAGTTTGGTCACATCATTGCCTCGCGCGAAAATCAGCCGTTGGTGCTGATTTACGATAGCGACAAAGATGGCGTAGTGGACAAAGTTCGCAACTATTGCGACTTGATCAAAAATGTACAAGGCATCTTGCCGCTCAATGGTGACGTATATGTCACCGGCGAAGGTCCCGAAGGAAGTGGTGTGTACCGCTTATTCGATAAGGATCGCAACGGATCATTGGAAGAATATAAGCTCATCCTGGCTGTCAAAGGCAGCGCTGGGGAACACGGCATTCACGGACTGACACTCGGGCCGGAAGGAATGATTTATTGCATTCTCGGAAACCATGTGCAATACAGTGGTAA
>CAZVBC010000218.1:0-11834 GCA_964625155.1 uncultured Pirellulaceae bacterium | reverse complement strand
ATGATGGGCCCAGTTTCTTAATTCACCAAGACGACACTAATGCTCGTCAGGCACTGGAGATGGTGCAACCAACTCGTCTCTTTATCATGCCTTACAACCCAACAGCAGAAAACATGGCGAGGTACTTGCTGGAAGAAATGTGTCCGCAGGCGCTGGCAGGGAGTGGTGCCCGTGCCGTGAGTGTTCGCATCTGGGAAACCGATGAGTCGTTTGCTGAAGCGAGCGTTTAGAAATTCTGAAACTGCGCTTGCGAGTGATTACACTGCTGGCCACAGTGCTATTGCACGGGCAGAACAGAGCTATAGAGTTGACCGAAAATGGGAAAATCGCTAGTGCCATGGTGGATCGCGAGCAAATTGATCGCAGCGGTTTGGGCTGTCAGTTTTACTTCGTTCGCCATTCTGTTGGCTGACGATTGGCCGAATTGGCGAGGCCCACAGCGTAACGGAAATTCCTCAGAAACGAATTGGTTGGATGTTTGGGTAGACAGCGATCCCAAAGTGCTGTGGAAAGCGCAAGTTGGTACTGGATTCTCTGCGGTCGCCGTTTCTCAGGGGCGATTGTTCACGATGGGAAATTCGGCTGATGTCGACACGCTTTGGTGTCTCGACGCGATGACAGGAAAGGTGAAATGGAGACACGATCATCCTGCAGATTTGGATGACCGTTTTTTTGAAGGTGGGCCGACTTCCACACCGACAGTTGATGGCGATCGAGTTTACGCCTTGAGTCGACAAGGGATGCTGCGCTGTTTGAGTATCGTCGACGGAGCAGATCAGTGGTCCAAGAATATTGCTCAAGAAACCGGAGCATCGATTCCAGGATGGGGATTTTCTGGATCTCCTCTCATTTATGGCCAATCTTTGATTCTCAATGTCGGCTCCGCAGGCACAGGAGTGGATAAATCGGATGGGACACTACTTTGGAAATCCGGTCCAGGTGAAGCCGGGTATATGACTCCATTTCCAGCCGAAATCGGCGGTCAACAGTTTGTCTTGATCGCTTCAGGTAAGGCGTACACAGCGATTGACCCCGAGTCTGGTAGGGCTCGATGGCAATTTCGCTGGTTAACTACTTATGGGTGTAATGCAGCCGATCCGCTGGTCAGTTCAGGAAAGATCCTCTTGTCATCTGGGTACAATCGGGGATCTTCTCTGTTAAAGGTTGAGGACAATACGCCACAACTGATTTGGTCCACCAAAGAATTTCAAAACCAATTGTCGTCCAGCGTGCTGCTCGACGGTTATGTTTATGGCATTGATGGCAATGATACCGGCGAGCGCAGATTGAAGTGTATTGAGTTTTTGACTGGGAAAATTTTGTGGTCGGTCGATGGTTTTGGTTCAGCCTCGTTGATGTCGGCCGCTGGGCGACTGATCCTCTTGAGCGATTCTGGCGAATTGATTATTGCCCCCGCATCGCCGAAAGGGCTGGTCATCAGTGGGCGCAAACAAGTACTTGATGACAAGTGCTGGACGGTCCCCGTACTCGCTGGTGGACTAATATACTGTCGCAGCGTGACTGGGGACCTAGTTTGTTTGGACGTTCGTGCGAAGGCTGTTGAAAATAGGTGATCTTGAAAGTCACTCCGCAGGTCAATTGTTTCTCCAATTCTTGCTACTTGAAACTCTCGGCATTTTCTTGGCACTTGTATGACCGAGATAGGCGATTTACCATGTCATTCAACCTTCGGAGTGGCAGCGAGTCTGCAGACCAAAAGGTGCGGACTGAGATCGGACTAGGAAAGTATTGAAATAGCTTTACTTTCGCAGTTCTTTCCTGCGCCCTTGTGCGTGCTGCGCCCAAAGCCGTTCTTCGGCCAAAGAAGAGTATTTTTTCGCATCACCAAAGGACCGCGAAAATGATCAATCGTCGAAATTTCATACAAAGCTCCGCAGCATCGGGACTTGCACTTGGGATTGGTCCAGCGATTCGCGCTTCAACGAAAGCAAAGGTCTACCGAACTGCTTTAATTGGCTCGGGGTGGTGGGGGATGAATATTTTGCGTGACGCTATGGCCAGCGGCGTGTGCAAAACGGTTGCGCTGGCCGACGTCGATCGCGATGTGCTGGAATTGGCTGCCGAAGAAATTGCAGGGCTCGCCAATTCCAAACCCAGTACTTACACCGATTATCGCGAGTTGCTCGACAAAGAAGAAATCGATATTGCAATCATTGCTACGCCCGACCATTGGCACGCGCTGAACGCCATTGCGGCAATTGAAAAAGGGGCACACGTTTTCGTTGAAAAACCGACAGGGCATACCATCCTTGAAAGTCGTGCTATGTTGAATGCTGCACGTGCTGCCAAGCGAACGGTACAAGTAGGTTTGCACCGACGCATTGGGCCGCATTATGTATCCGGTATGAAGTTTTTGAAGGATGGCAACGCGGGACAGATTGGAGCCGTCCGTATGTTTGTGCACAGTCCAGGTGGCCAGGAACAGCCTAAAGTGAATGGTCCAGTTCCAGAAGGCTTGGATTGGGACATGTATTGTGGCCCCGCTCCCCTGCGTCCATTCAACCGTATGATTCATCCAGGTGGATTCAGGAATTTTTTGGACTATGCCAATGGTACACTCGGTGACTGGGGAGTCCACTGGTTGGACCAGGTACTGTGGTGGTCGGACGAAAAGTATCCACGCAGAGTCTACTCGACTGGAGGCAGGCCGGTCCGAGGTAAACCAGTGCTGAACGACAAAGAGCAAACTACCGACGCCCCCGACTCACAAATCGCTGTCTACGAATTCGAGTCGTTCACAGCCACGTGGGAACACCGCCGCTTTGCAGGCAATTCAGCGGAAAAACACTCCATTGGTTGTTACTTTTACGGCACTAAAGGGACGTTTCACATGGGTTGGCGCGATGGCTGGACGTTTTATCCCGCTGATGGAAAACAGTCTCCGGTGCACGTAGATGCTCAACTTCAGGAACCCGATGGCCATAGTAACAAACTGTTATGGGCCGATTTTATTCAAGCCATCGAAAGTGGAAAACGTCCGACTTGCGATATTGAGGTTGGTCATTATTCGACCAACCTCAGTTTGCTTGGCATGTTGTCTTACAAACTTGGACGGAGCATTGAATGGGACGGTGCCGCCGAACAGGTCAAAGGCGACGAACAAGCCAATCGATTGCTCCGCCGTGATTATCGTAGTCCCTGGGTGTATCCCACCTAAGTCGAAAATGAGATTGGTGGGCTATCTCATTCTCGATCCTCCACCAGCAGGTCAAAGTCGGCGGAGTTGCCAATCAATTCTGGAGCATACATTCCAGATACTATGGCTGGTAATGCCGTGAATCGGCCCGGCGCTTCGGCTCGTAACCGATACCGGAGTGAGTGTTTTCCGGTTGGCAGACGCTCGATAAAGAACGTAACTTTTTGATCTCGCAATTCACGGTATACGCTGATTCCGCCTGCGTAGGAATAACCGCTTTGCGTATCGATCGGCTCCAGTCCAGCCGGTTTGGAGTCTTGCAACATGATGTACTCGTAATCGTTTTTGCTTTCGACCAGCAATTCAACTTCGACCTGAGTACCACTGGGCAAGGCTTGTAGATCAGCCAGCGATATGCGGTTCAACCCTGCTCGCTGGCCTTCAATCACCTGACCGCGATCTCCAGCGACAGCCAATTCTTTTTTCGCTGGTTCCAATCGATAGAATCGTCTCTCGACTTTGACTTCCAAGCCGCTGGCCGCAATCTCATCTTCCAAAGTGAAATTTGTAGAATAGATATTCCAGTACAACGGACCGTTACCAGATTTGCGAATCTCCAGTTGGTGCTGGCCAGAGGGAACGGCATTACCATGAATCTCGATAGTGTTTTCTACATCGAAGAGATTCTCGGGCGAAAATTCGACTCTCCCCAGACGCTTGCCATCGAGTACGATTTCGGCTGAGACATTGCCCGTTGTTTCGCCGCTGGCTTTGAGATAGTCTCCAAATGCTTCGACCACGAGCGCTGTATCTCGAGTGCTCGCCCAATAGGTAGCGTGCTTGCGATTGTTCAGTAAGTATTTTACCACGCGCGCAGCGGTTGGACCCTTCGGATCGATGGTCGCGAGCAGTTTCAAGAATGTCGCTGAGGCTTCGATTTCACTGCCGTACCAATACCACCATGCAGAACGATCACGCAAGTAAGCTGTTTCGTTTTCTGGATCTTCAACAAGAAACTGCTCAATATTACGTCGCAGCATCGCTGTTTGCTCGACATTTCCGGTCTTGTGGGTGACGAGCGCCAGCAGCGATTTTCCGTAAACATTCAGATGTTCGCGTTTGGCATAGAGAATTGCTTGCATCTGCGGATTATGCATTTCCGCTTCAGTCAGGACATGTAATACCAAAGCGTCAAGGTTATCAGGTACGGATTTGTGTGGTGATTTCGCGTCGGGATCCGCCAAAAGCCTGGCTAGTTCTCGTTCTTGATATTGTTGCAGCCAAGCTAATCCGCGTTGGATCACGTCGGGGACGATCGCAACGTCATTCTGCTGAGCCACCAAGAGTCCGCGTACAACGACAGCAGTGGTGTGAGCCCCACTGTGTGATTGAAATCCCGAAAACCATCCCCAGCCTCCGTCGGAATTTTGCATATCCGTCAATTGTCCGACACCTGTATCCACCATGTGGTTGACTTCATCGACATCATAAACAGGATTCCGTTCGAATCGCTTCCACTGACCCGAGCGCTGATTACCCTGGGTGAGTTCCTGCGCATTAAGGTTGTTCGCCCGATCTTTCAAGCGATTTAGATCGATTCTCATCTCCCGTAGAAGTTTTTGCGTGATCACAGTTGGCAAGAATCGGTTCAACGTTTGTTCGGTACAACCATACGGGTAATCCGCAAGGTAAGGCAACGCATCAATCATGGCGGCAGCCAGAGAAGGGCTGAGTCGAACCGTCAGTCGAGAATGTTCGATACGTCGTTGTTCCGGAATTCCGATCGTCACTTGTGATTTGGACTGGTCGGGTCGAACCGTCCCGGCGTAGCTATTGGTTTTGAGAATGCCATTAACGAGAATTGGAGTCTTCAATTGCATTGCGTCTGATTCGACATCGGTCTGGGCCAGCACGCGTAAGGTAACGATTCCTTCGGCCATTGCACGGCAGCGCCAATCGACGCGTACCTGGCCATGCGATACAACGTTGAGCGTGCGTTCTGCCGTCACACCGGGCAAGAACTCGAGTTGCGTTTCGCCGTCGATTTCCAAACGCACGCGCACGTCCTTGGCCACAGGCAGATCATTGTGCACAATCGCTGACAGCACAACTTCGTCTCGTTCGACTAAAAATCGAGGAGTTTGCAAGCGTACTAATAGGTTCTTGCGCGTGGTCGCATCTGACTCTCCTGATCCCACGCGCACTCCAGGTCCGACTACCCAGCTCTTCATCTTCCAACTGGTAAGATTCTCGGGCATCTTGAATTTTGCCGAAGCCTTACCCTGTCGATTGGTTTCTATCTTGGCCAGCCACAGCGCTGCGTCAGCGAATTCCTTGCGTACAACTGCGGGGGCAAGCGTGGCCTGCCCATCCTGTGGTGCACCTTTGGCCATAAAGCCTTGTGCTCCCATGCTGGCCATGGGAGTTGGGGCTGCGCCCGCCGCGTCCATTGCAACTGCCTCAGCGAGTCCTCGTCCCAATTGTCGCACGTCGCGTCGTTCCGCGAGCTGCTTGGAACCGTTCATGGAGTCGAGATCATCTGCCAGCGAATCGCCAAAAATACCGATTGATTGCAGTTGTTGAACGCCGCCGATTCGTACCGGATATGTCGTCCACGACAAATTCTCGGTGCGCTGTGGATGATGTTGACGTTGCCATTTCCAAAAGAATGCTCGAATGTCTCCCGGGATGGTGTCTGGTGCGATCTGTTCGAGAGCGCGATCGTACACGGCGATTACTGCTGAACCTTCGACCGGTAGTCCTTCAGGGTCGGTAGCGGTAATTTCCACTTGGGCTTGTTCACCTGGAAGGTATTCTGCTTTGTCGCTAACCAGCTTGACGTCGACCACGCGCTTGGCTGGTGGCACAAAAATCTCTCGAGTGGCTACGTGAACCTCGCCATCAAAAATCGTAACTGCCTCCACAAAGAAATTTGGTTGGTCAGCTTCCTTGATATCGATTTGTGCTGTAAAAGTCTTGCTCTTCAACTGGATAAACTGTGGAGTTGGATAAACACCTCCTGATGGCCGAACGAACAACATGACAAGTGCATCGTCGCGATCGGCATTGATCTGCAGTAACAGCTTTTCTCCCGGCGCATATTGCTTCTGGTTGGGAATTAACTCCAAAGCGCTAAACCGAAAGTCGTTGCCTGAGTCACCTGTACCTCGCACGGTAAACAAGTAGGCGCCTTCGACGGAGTGCCCGGCAGCATCTTTGAGCGTCAATCGCAAACGGTATTGCCCCGCTCGCTGGGCCTGCAGCCGATGTTCTAATCTACCTTCAGCGTCAGTCTTGACATCAAATGACTGCACCAGAGACTCACTAGGGTGCCTCGCACCATCGTAAGTGATGCGCAACAAATCGAGCTTGCCTGTCCCTTCAATGGGCCGAGCGTCTAATGTTCTCGCTTGAAAACTGGCGGTGATTGGTTCACCAATTCGATAGAAGCCTCGATCGAGCCAAGAGTAAATCGTAAACGGGTGCCTGGCGGCGATTACCTGCCCGTCAGCCGATTGCGTACGGCGAGCTGCATCGCGAACTTCGACGCTGATCGAGTATTTATGGTCTTGGTTTGCTTGCGATTGTTGGGCAACTGCGGTGTCGATAGTGATCTCCGCCTCGCCTTGGCCGTCTAATTGGAGCTCAGTTTCGAGCACTAATTCGGGAGGCTCACTGCGCCATCGAGGCCACCATGGAGGAACCGGACTGATACAACCTCGCCAACTCTGCCATCCTGGATACCAAGGATACTCATAACCGCACCACCAATATCCCGGCCCATAACACCAATCATAAGGATGTACAGGATAGAATTGGTCAGCATGTTTTTCACGAGTCACTTTGACCACCGCTGTGGCCTCAGTGACTGGAGTGCCGAAGTAGTATTTTGCTTGGATCTTGGCGGTAAATTTTTCGCCTAACGCAATGGGCTTATCAGGCGATTGGATTTTCACCTCGAATTCTGGTTTGCGATATTCTTCCACTCGAAAACGCAGCTCGGTAGCCATCCAGCCATCGCGGCCCGAATTGACTTGAAAATGGTAAGCTCCAAGCGTTGCTGTTTTGGGTAAATCAACTTCCACCGCCATCCCTCCGAACTTGTCGGTCGTGGCGGTGGTTCTCCAAAATTCCTTCCCTTGCGGATCAACGATACTGATATCGCAAGGGCTCCCTTCCACAGGTGTCGACGGAGTATCTGGGGCATAGTTGGCACGAGCGACCCAGAACTTGGCGTGGACCTTATCGCCCGGACGATATACTGGGCGATCACTAACTCCAAAGGCTTTGATTTGACGCAGGTCCTGCAGGGCGTACGGTGCAAACCAGGTGTGTTCTAGCCCCAAGATTGCCAATCGTCCTTCGCTGCTGCGCGCGATGGCCATCCATTGGTGGTTATCCAAAAGCTGGCTGCGATCGACAAATACTTGGCCGCTCGCATCCGAACGTTTGGCGAAGTTTTTTGTCACCACGTGACCGCGATTACCATCTTGAACGTGGCCAATGCCAAAAAACTCGACATTTAGATTAGCTAATGGTCTGCCGGTATTAGCGTCGGCGATGAAGTATGCGATGCGCTCGTTTAGCGGATGGCGTACCATTGCAGTATCTTGGACCCACACCAAACAGCGCGCCGTGTGAGCTCCGTCATTCAGTGACGCGGTGACGACATATAGTCCAGCTCTTTGCAACGGAGTGGTTATCTCAAGACGACGATCCCAATGATTTTCTCGCGGCTGTAATTGCATCTCCCAAGACGCCACTTCTCCTTTCACGTACCGAACCAAATCAGGTGTCTCAAACAAACTATTTGGCGAGTGAATTGGTGGCGGATAGGTATTGCGTGATCCGCCAAAGCCCCGATTGCGATTGTCTTGTTGGTCGCGATAAAACTGCTTCATTTCAGCCAAGAGTTTTTCGATATCCACTGCTCGCGCCGTAAATCGCACTTCCGTTGCATTGCGGAACAGCAACGCGATCTTGGCACCCTGGCCGGCCGGCTGAGTAGGGACAGCGTCGAACGCCCCTCGCGGCTTGATAATATTATCGAGCCGCATTTGCATGCCCCTGCCATTGTCACCAAATCGCGCAATCGATTGCTTAAGCAACTCAGCCGCCTTAGCATATTGGCGACGATTTTCGAAGGTCGCGACCAATTGCATTAGAGCTTGACTGGCTTGCGAGGATTGTTCGTCTGCTGCCAGCTCCTGGTATTTGCGAATTGGATTATGTTCATCTGGCAGCGAGAATCTCTTTATGCCTGACGCCAGTTTTGCAATCGTTTCGTTCTCGCCCAGCGTATGGACTGCGAATACTCCAGTAGGTGGCTCGGCTTCTTGTCCCGGCTTGGCTTGTTCGTCGCCCGCTGAATGCCCGCGGAAAATCCACAGGTCCTCTTGTAAAGTGTCGACTGAGAATTGTGAGTGCAAAAACGATGCCCACAGCATTTTGGCCGAATCGCCAGTTGCTTTGTCGAACTCGATTGCTTGTGTAATGGCCCATCGGAATCTCTCGCCATCCGACACTGCAGCATTCCAGTTCGCCGGAACCTGGTAAAATATCGGTGTCCCGTCAGCCTGCACGCTAGCACGCCGCGCCGCGCGAGCCCTGGGAGATTCCAGATCCAAATAATCGGGCTGGGAGGATAGATCCGTCTTGACTTGAAGACCCCATGCAAATTGGCCTTCGCGCAGCGCGTGCAATGTATTGGCGAGTTGCAAAAATAAACGCGCCTTGTCGACAGGCGAGGCGCTGGCGTCCAAACGCTGAACTGCCAATTCCAACCAAGCTAGCGATTGCAAGCGGTCTTGCTCAGACGTTTCGATGTGTTCGCCTGAAATTTGTCGATTGGGACTGCGTACAAACTTTTGATCGGCGACGATTCCGTAATGTGGCGATGATTGAATGATCTCCGCCGCAGTTGCCAGCACTTTCCAATGTTTCCCGTGCAATTTGGTGACTGACTGCAGCAGACTATCCAGTTCTTCTTGCAATCCAAGCCTGTTCTGGCAGTCCCAGGCAGCACGCAAATCAGCGATCACATTTGAAGGTTGAGCGTCCGGCTCCGCTAACAACCGCTGGCGTATTTCCAAAGCGTCCTTCCAGTTCCCTTGCTGCTGATTCTCCCTTGCCTGACGCCGCAATTCGCCTGGATCCTGGACTTGTGACGACGCCATCATTGTCAATCCTAACACTAAAATTCCAGCAACAGCCCACCACCAAGATCTCATGATTGACGCTCGCAATTCAATATATCCATCGACGAGAAATTCATGGACAGTCCCCGAATGTGCTTTCCTCAGCAACTTGGGTAACGACAAGGCTAAACACTTCAAGACCGTGTTTTAGCAATCCCAAGTACATCTCCATATTGTTTCACTTACGAACTGTTCCGACGAGCGGGGTAGACGCGCGAATAGGCTCGCTGGTTCCAAGTTTTTGCCAACTTGGAAGGTAATATGGAATTCCATCTCTCTCGGAAGAAAGCTTGGAATTCTGCTATCGCCGTTAACTTTCTCTTTGGCAGAAAACAACCGCAGTTTGTTACATTGTCGCTGTGCGATTTTCGCCAGATAACTTGCTTCGATGCTACCAGTTGAAATCAAAGCGCATTGCAAGCAAGTCAGACGTGGTTTCGCCGAAGACCGCCGCATCGCTGGTCACTGGGTGAATCCAATCGAACATAACCCGAGTTCGGTCGTTCCAATACCAGTTCAATCCACAAGTGAAGTCATTGTACTGGCCGCGATCAAGATCTTCAAAAGTCAAATTTGAGTAACGCAACTTTGCCTCCCAAGCACCCCAACCGGCACAACCAGGCTTGAGAAAGAAATTGGTGTTTGGTTTGTTGCGACCGAATTGAGCACCATGTTGACCAAATGGCTCAAAGACGCGGTTTTCGCCGGTAAGGAAATAGCTGCTATATACATACCAACCACCGAGGGTTGAATTCTGGGATCCAATACGATCAACTCCCGAAATAAACGCCTCTGATTGAATGGATAAGTTTGCCCAGACAACTGCAAACTCCAAGTTTCCGGTGGTCAGTGAGTCAGCAGCAATCGCCCCAGTATCGATGATACGTGGTCCTTCGTGGATATGGGGACGTGTCCTAAAGCGAAGATTAGAATCCTGGTCCTCGGTATGCAGCACGCCGACTCCCACATGGATCAAATAACGTCCCGCAGTTGCCGTGTCATAATAGGGCAACCAAGTCGCACGTCCACTCAATCGACATCCTTGATTATCGTCGATCCGTTCCTTTATCCCTTCACTGATGCTGTCAAAGAAAACCCCACAGGATAAGGTCAATCGTTCATCTTCGGTACAATCGTAGAACGCTATTCCGACTTCACGATCCGGTGAAAAAACTCCCTGTGTGGGAATCGAGCGTTCCAAGAAGATGTTGTTGGTATCGTTGGTAACTTGCTCGAGACTGAACGGCACAAAAAAATTGCCGATACGAAGTCGTCCCAGCATAGGTATGTCGTTCATCGACAGATACGCGTCTTTGATGTCGGGTGACACCACTGTACCTGCCGGGCTCTCGCCTACCGTTTCGGGCTCAAGTGTGGTTTGCAGTCGAAAATCATATTGCCCATACCCAGTGCCGTCAGCGACCAACCGCAATCTGCGAAACTCAAAGAAATCTTGCGTGTTGGGGATGGATCCCGACGCGCGCGCCCAATTCACGTAATCCAATTGAACATGTCCACCCAATTTTACTTTCCAACTGTTTAGATCTTCATTAGTGACCGCGTTCGGCTCTGAGCTTGGCGACCAGGAGTTTTGCTCCTCTTTGGCCTCGGCCTTATTAACAGTTTGTTCTATCGCAGCCATGCGCTGTCGAAGTTGTTCCAGCTCAGTTAGCGTGGCTTGCTGGGGCACGTCGATGCCGTCTTCCAATGCATGTATTGGAGTCGCTGGCACAGCTTGCCAGGCACTCAATGGCTGGCCCGGCTCAGAGTGTTCTTGAGCACATATGCGAGCGGCAAACGCGAAAGCTAGCAAAATATGAGTCCAAGTAGATTTTCGCTGCATTATATGAATTCCGTCCCCGAATTCATTTCACTCCTTGGCTCCAGTTTTCATTGCCAGTACGGAGTAAACCCAACACCATTTGAGTTGCAGCCAGCTACAGTTGACGTAGCAATGCTCCAGAATCTTAACGTTCGATTGCTAGTGCGTACTAGCTCCAGAAAGCAGGTTGCTGCAAATCGATAGAATCGACAAAATTGGAAATAGCTCTGAACAAAATCCCTTAAGAATCACGTCCCCAGCTCAAGAAATAGGTTAGGGGGCGCGCGTTCAAAATTCAAAAATAGCGGGAATGGAACTGACGCGAAATGATTTCTTCACCGCCAATTTTGAATTTTGAACGCGCGACCTCCATCGCTTCCTTTATTTTCTGGGCGCCTGTGAGGAAGCTATTTAGTGCGATTCCATGCCATGGGGTTTGCTCTTGCCTATCCGCGAGTCTGCCGCCCAAAAAAAGTCACATAACAATACGCTGCAGTCGGAGTGGAAAAGGCATTCCGATTTAGGCATCGTCCGCCACAAATCCACCGCTCGTCCTCCACCCTCCCACGCTGCAGCCACCCGCTGATCGCCGGCATATGGACGGCTTTGAGTTCATTCATGGAGGCCATCTTCGCAAGTTTCAGTGCATCATCCTTAT
>CAZVBC010000217.1:0-11946 GCA_964625155.1 uncultured Pirellulaceae bacterium | reverse complement strand
ATGCCCGAACCGCTGGATTTCAATAATACCTACGCCCTCGGTATGAAGAAGAAATGGGCTAGCGAATTGAGCGTTAGAAAAATTTCAGAACTGAAAAATCAAACGCAACTCAAACGCGGGTGCTCCGACGAATTTATCGAGCGAGGAGACGGTTGGCACGGGCTCAGACAACGATACAACTTGCCCGACTTCCAAGTCACCGGGCTTGACCACAGTCTGGCCTATCGGGGCCTCGAGTCAGGTGCCATTGATGTCATCGACCTCTACTCAACCGATCCCGAGATCGTTTCATTCGACTTACTTGTTCTCGAAGACGACCTGGCCTACTTTCCGCTGTATAACGCGGTAATTGTGTATCGCCAAGAATTGGAACTCAAAGCGCCCAAGGTTGTCGAAGAATTCCGACGCTTAGAAGGCAAGCTGACCAGCACGTTGATGGCAGAATTGAACGCGCGTTCGCGAATCGACAAAGATCCGGAACCATTAATTGCGACAGAGTTCTTGCATGAGCATGTCGATGCCGCCATCATGCTTCCGCTCGCAGATGCCGGGGTTTTCGAGCGACGCCTAAAGAAATTTTGGATCAATACTTTCGAACATGTCATGTTGGTCGTGATATCATTGACCATGGCAATTTTTGCAGCGATACCACTGGGGATTTTGGCTTATAAAGTGCCGCGAGCCGGAACTTGGATTTTAGGGATCGTGGGTGTGATCCAAACAATTCCGTCCATGGCGCTGCTAGTGTTCATGATTCCGGTATTGGGCTTGGAAGCGAAACCTGCAATCGTCGCGTTATTTTTATACAGCCTACTCCCCATCGTTCGCGGAACTTTTACTGGATTGCAAGGACTGGCGCCAGCCATTGGAGAGTCGGCGCTGGCACTGGGGATTCCCGACAGCGCTCGCTTGCGATTGATCGAATTGCCACTCGCGTCGCAGTCGATTCTCGCTGGAATAAAAACATCGGCGGTGATCAATGTTGGTACCGCAACGATTGGAGCGCTGATTGGTGCTGGCGGATACGGTCAACCCATACTCACTGGCATACGCCTAGCTGACATCAGCCTTATCTTACAAGGCGCGATCCCAGCAGCAATCCTCGCCTTAGTTGTTCAAGCCGGATTTGGGCTCTTAGAAAAATATCTTGTACCCCGCGGCTTACTTGTTTGACTCGAGTATTTTCTCGCGATCGATAGAAGGTCATCATCGCCAAGTAATTCAGCGCAACGCTTGTGCAGATTCTTCACGGGCTTTTTGGCGATGCAGAAGCAACCGACGGAGGGAGTGCCAATCGTCGCAATGAGCCAATTACGCCTCCCGCGAGTATGTCGCCATTGTTTGCCACGGCAAGGCTGTAAGCGGGACCTGCGAATGCTTGTTGTTCTGCGACCACTGCAACGGTGTCAGGATCAATCGTGCGTATGTGACCGTCTTTGCATGACGCTAATAAGAGCCTACCGTCACTGGTCCAGCAGACGGCTAATGGTACGCTGGTTAATTTGACGAATCTCATCATACGCCCGACTGTCGGTTGCCACAGACGAACGGTATGGTCCTCTCCGATTGACGCCACGATCGGTGGTCCGCTACCTGCCGCAGGACGTTTCGCCAGATCATAAACTGCACGTGTATGATTGGTAAACGTTCTTCTGGGACTGTCGACGCGACCATCTCCACTTTCCAATTCCCAGAAACGCAGGCTCTCATCAACACCAGCCGTAACGAGTCCCATTTTTCCGGAGAGATACTCCACCGCCATCACCGCTCGCGAATGACCTTCTAAGATGTGCAGGCAGTTGGCAGTTGTCCGTTCGTAAACGCGCACGGATTTGTCGGCGCTTGCCGTCGCGAACTGCTCGGAATCGTCGCGCCAGGCCAAGGCCTGTACCAAATCGCGATGATCGGCGATCGACTTCCACAATTCGCCGGTAGGCCAACGGAAAAGCTCGATAGCACCAGATTCCGCCGGAGAACCGCCTGCGGCTGCCAAGAGAGTGCCATCGGGACTGATAGCGATATCGTGGATATGGTCCAGTTTCGTTGGCAGTGGCCTGACACGATCCAAATCCGGCCAAGCGTGCACAATCAACCCGGCTTGCGAGCCAATAATCGCCACCAGATTTTTTTCGTCGATTGCGACTGCCGTGATCGGCGGACGAATACGTGCGTGCTGATCTCCCGCGTCAATGATCGTCGTTTGGCCGAATGCGAGCGAACTCCAAAACAAGATCACAATCCCGGCGGAACATCTGAGGGGCCAGGAGATCGCACCACGATAGATCATGAAACCAATTCTCCGACCATTTGGCCACCTTGGTTGACTTGGACGGGGCGGCCATCATCTGTATGCATTTCAAACGAGGGATCGATACCCAACAAATGATAAATCGAACAAGCCAGGTCTGCTGGTGTGACGGGGCGGTCGGCAGGACTTTCACCAATATCATCACTGCGTCCAACGACGATTCCCCCTTGGACGCCTCCACCTGCCATGACGACGCTGAAAACCCTTGGCCAGTGGTCGCGGCCACCACGCGTATTCAATTTCGGTGTGCGTCCGAACTCGCCCATCGCAATGACCAACGTTTCCTCAAGCATACCACGGTCTGCAAGATCGGTGACTAGTGACGCAAAGCCATGATCGAAGGTGGGAATTAGACCGACACCAACTTTGGCTCCGGCGTAACCCTCTTTCAAACGCACTACTAAACTGTCGTGTGTGTCCCAGCCAACGTAGTTCACATTAACGAACGCCACACCGGCCTCAACCAGCCGCCTCGCCATTAAACAACTTTGACCAAAAAATCCCAAGCCGTATTTTGCGCGCGTGGCTTCCTTTTCGCGTGAGAGATCAAAAGCCAGCTTGGCTTTCGTAGACGTAACCATGCGATATGCTTGTTCGAAACGCGGGTCCGACACGTCCGATTTCTCGTCAGCATTCCGCTGAAAGCGCTCGAGCTGGTTGAGGACATCGCGGCGGCGTTTCATGCGATCGGTATTTACGTCGGGATAAAAGTCGAGATCGCGAACACGAAAGTTGGGCTTTGACGGATCGCCGCCGATAGAGAAAGGGCTAAAGTCGTTACCTAAAAATCCTGCACCTGAAGGTGAGCGAAAGTCAGGGATCGCGATGTACGAGGGCAACTCGCGTTCACCCTCTCGAAGTTTGGCTACAACCGAACCATAACTTGGATAGTCGAGGACGGGTGTCGGTTTGTAACCCGAAAGCATGTATTGATTTGCCAAACCATGCTCACCAAGAGGCGAGGTCATCGATCGGATGATAGCCAGTTTGTCGGTAATCCTGGCTGTCCTGGGCAATACCTCGGAGATAAACGTGGAAGGGACATTGGTGGCAATGGGTTGAAACGGCCCACGCACTTCTGCAGGTGTATCGGGTTTGACGTCAAAGGTTTCCAAATGACTTGGCCCGCCATCGAGCCACAGCAAAATACATGACTTGGCCCTGCCAGTTGATGCGGCTCGCATTGAATTAGAATGCGAATTTCGGAAAAGGGATAATCCCAGAGCACCCAAGCTGCCAACTCGCAACACATCCCGTCGCCTTACTCCGTCGCATCTTGGACTCATGCTTCTACCCCATTGCTTGCTAATTGCCAAATGCCGAACCAATCGATCGCATGCCTTGCTTACAAGCCCAGCTAGCACAAGATCAAAACTAGCACCAGCGGTTCATCAAAGTAAGTGCCATTTTGCTAACGTACTCCGGCTATTTTTCCGCCAAAAGCCTTGCACTTGATCGAACGTGGCGCTGTCAATTATAGTGCACAAACCAGCAACGAGTTTCACACTAACGATTGGAGGTGAACTCACTGCAGTTGAGAATTCCCCAAAAAATGTCTTCGAGCATGCGAGGGCGATTCTCTTTGCCAGCCTCGGAGATTTGGCCCCGCCAATGCTCGAGTTCTGTTGCAGTAGGGTGGCGTGAAAATGCTCGCAAGTACATCTCCGTCAAAATTTCTTGGTCGCTGCGATGGGCCGCAATCCATTGATGAAGGCGACCTTGTGGTGCAGTCACTTTGCGGTTCACCAAATTCCCATTAAGCAAATGGAGACGTGTTGGCAACCCGCCAGCTACGGCAACGCCTTCGCACGATTCTGTTCGCGAACATCGACCGAGTACATCCAATGTCTCGGAAGGAGTCAGAACGTTGAACAACTCAATCGCCCGCGTAGTATCGGGTTCATCGCCATACTTGTCCGCGACTCCCGTGACATCAAATATGGCATCAGCCAAGACCTCGGGCTCTAGTGGTCGTGGATAGGCGTGAGAATAGAAACGGTCATCGAGTCGATTTGTTGCGTCGGTCGCTCCACTTCGCCCGTACACCTCGCTGACAGCTATGCGACGAATCGCATGTCGCAAATCGAAACCGTGGTCAATAAAATCTCGTGCTAGTTCATCCAGCAATTCTGGATGAGTGGCTGCGTTCGTATCGCGCATATCGTCGGCAGGTTCTACCAAACCACGTCCGAACATGCCTCGCCAAATGCGATTCACAAATGACTTTGCAAAATAGGGATTCTCCGGCGAGACCATCCAGTCCGCAAACTCATGACGATTGTCTTGCTCGATCGGTAAATATTTCAACCCTGGAATACGTGGCACAGCAGGTTCACCCGTTCGAACATTGGTGACGGCGCCGCGACTGGCCAATTTCACAACCTGGCCACGATCCAATCGGGCAAAGACGGCAGCCAAGCCATGATAGTCGTCTTGTGTCCAACGATCCAACGGATGGTTGTGGCAGTTGGCACACTGCAATCTTGTACCCATAAAAACTTGGCTAACTAATTCCGCTTGAGCTCGCGCGTCGCTCGACGTTCTCGCAAAATTTGCTGGGCCATATTGATGAGTATCGCCAATCGCCGTCAACAATTCCTTCGCCATTTGATTCATGGGTGTGTGCTGCTTGATTTGCGTTCGTAACCAGTTGTGGTACGCACGCGCCCCTTCGTGATCATTGGGTTGCGGCAAGACTCGGAAGAGATTGGCAAAGCGATAAGTCCAATAATTAACGAAGTCTTCACTTCCGAGCAAACGATCGACCAATTCCTTGCGATTATCAGTCGAAGATGCCGCTAGGAAAGTTTCAATCATTTCGCGACTGGGAAGCCGACCTGTCAAATCGAGATAGACTCGCCGCAAAAACGTCGCGTCACTGGCTCGCGGCGAGACCGTCAATCGCAATTCGGTTAGCGTTTGCAGAATATGGTCGTCGATGAAATTGCCGCGTGGCTGGGAACGATGATCTATCGGCGTGTCGGCAAGAGGAACGCTAAAGCGCATGGGAACTACGCGATCAAGGTAACGAGCCACAATCGTGTGTTGTCCGCGGCGATGAATGGTGGCCACGTTCGTTTCAGCGTCGACCGAGATTGCCGATGGATCGCTCGATACAAACACCGTCCACCGAGTAACATCTTCGTCGGCCCCGTTGTCGAAGTGTGCGATGATTTTTAGTGGTACTTTGACTCCAACAGAGTTTTCGAGGTGCCGAGCTGGCTGGATATCAAGCGATTGCAACTTTCGCGTTGTAATTCGGCGAGCACCTGAGTTCAACCATTCTCGAATCAACTTTGCCCCATCCTCGGCTAAGGCTTCGCCCCCTTCATGATCCAGTTGCATCGTGGGTTTATTGAGCAGTAAACTTTTTTCAGGGACAGCCAAGTTGATCCGTCTCCCTTCGTATTGCTCAACGATCGCAGCATAATCAGCTTGGGCGTCTCCACCTAACAAGGAAAGATGAAAGCCTCCACGTCCAGCGGCTGCACCGTGACACGATCCCACGTTGCAACCCGACCGCGTGAGCACAGGCACGATCTGTGTATCGAAATCAACCGAAGCTTGGCCGACTCCAGCAACCAGAACGAGAATCGTTGCGGCGGATATCATGGATACTCTATCTCTCTAAGTTGCTTAGCCCACGTGGCACGTAACATGAACAAAACGTGCCACCTATTTCGATCGCAACATTCTCGACGAAAAACCATGGTAACTCAACCAATTTTCTGGCAAGTCGGTTGATCAGCCTAAACCTGGGGTGCTAAAAATCTGAAATCGACATGATTTTTTGAAGCGCGGTTTTTGTTCCGCGTGAGTCGCCCCAATTGGCAAAATATGTCGGTGGAATGGCCAGCAGCCATAGTGCGACAAGATGAGGTGGTAGTCGTGATACCATAGCTTGCACTCCAAATCGTTTAACAGTTCGCACCTTAAAGAAATCGCGGTACGCACAATTTCTCCCATCAACGGCTTAAAGGAAGCCAAACACTCATTTCGCTGTCACCTCGGTTGCCCCATGCAAAATAGGGAATCAGGACAACTTCTCGACTCTTCGACTCAATCTGTCCCAATTCTCGATAAAGGCCACCGGTTACATTCCAATCTATTTTGGGATCGCGACTTGAGTCGATTCGACGCAAATTGCCTCTGAGTACACGGATATCTGCGAGTGATTCTGAGTTCTCTAATTTCCACTCAGCATTGGCGTCAACAGCAACGTCCAACAATGAGCAGTCGGCGGGTAAATCCCGTGACTCCAGACAATAGATCAAGGGCCCGCGCCGTACCGCAACTTGACCACGACATTCTTCGACCAACGGATGAGCTTCGATCAATCGGACTGGCATATCTAACTGCAGCTCGATAGAATCCCCCGCTCGCCATTGGCGTCGAACCTCAATAAATGAGCCGGCTAGCATTTGAGCGTTTGATGGTTCGCCGTTGATCTTGAGCTGGGCAGACGAGCACCAACCGGGTATGCGAAGGCGCAGGCCATAATCACGGTTCGGAACCTGCAATAGGTCGCATCGAATGGCTCCTTCCCAAGGATAGTTGGACACTTGGCGAATCTTTATCTGAGCACCATCGGCCAATGACGTGTCCAGTTGATTGGCTCCGTACAAAACGACCGTGGTTCGTGCTTCATCGACTAGGTAAGCGTATCGACCAACCTGAGCAAGCAGACGAACAATGTTGGGCGGACAACAGTAACACGAAATCCAATTCTGCCTTGATCGCGACCAACGCAATTCTGTTGGCATCGTTTCCAGTTGCCTGAGAGTATTCGTATAGAAATACTTTTGTCCATCCAGCGAAACTGTGGCAAGTACCGCATTGAGCAACGTAGTTTCCAGCAGGTCGGCATATTTTGCCTCCCCGGTGATTCTCAACATACGATGATTCCACAACACACTCCCGACGGCAGCGCAGGATTCGTTGTGAGCGGTAGAGTTAGGCAATTGATAGTTTCGACCGTATGCCTGATGGATTCGCGTGATCACCTTTTGTTGTGACGAGCCGTCAGGCGATGCACCATCGTAGAGAGCTCCACAGCCACCTGTGATATACAGTTTGCGACTGACCAAGCTGTTCCAGCACGCTTCGAGCGTAGGCCAAAGCGATGTATCGCGAGTTTCCAGCAGCAAGTCGGCAACGCCTGCCATCAAATAGTTTGCTCGTACCGCATGCCCCACAATTTCTCGCTGCTCGCGGAAAGGAACGCGATCCTGATTATCGTCGCCGCCTGCGGTGACTAAATCCCGCATTGCTAACCAGCGCTTGGCCAGCGCTAAGTACCGCGATTCTCGCGTCACTCGATATAGATCGATAATTCCCATGTAATGCGCTGGACAAATGGCGTGCCTAGCTCGGTTGGAGTCCGGCTTGGCGAATTCACGATCGAGAAAATCGGCGGCTCGCTCGGCCACTTCCAATAATTCTCGATTGCCAGTTGCTTCATGATGTACCGTGGCGGCGGTCATCAAGTGACCAAAGTTATACATTTCAAAGTTCACGGGGTTACCAAACGGCACGGCCGCAGTGTCGCCGTTGCGATTGGCGATCAACACGGGAGTGTGCAAGTATCCATCCTTGCGCTGAGCAGTCTTGATCAGCGTTACGGCGTGGTCCAATTGACCGCGCAGCCGCATGTCTCCCGTCAACGCCCATGCAGCACAGAGAGCTTCAAGCCACTTGTACGTATCACCATCGTTCCAGTCGGGACCACGATGAGTTCCGGGAATTTCTCCAGCCGCAATGCGAAAATTATGCAGGAATTGAGAGCGCACAGTATCGTGCATCAAAACTGACATTGCAGGCAACGAGCGATAAAAACAGGTATCTTGCCGAGCTTTCCAAAATCCGCCAGTCCACCGAACATCGCGCAGCGCCGGCACCAGAAGCGGATCGCGACTAAGTTCAATCGATTCACCCGCAATAATCCAACCATGGGAAAGCCAAGCAATCATGACCGCGATCATCATCCATTGTGCTGGAAATCTAATCATCTCTGTGGCTTGGTTCGCTGACTTTTGACAAAAGCTGAGCATAGAAGTGAGTTCGCGCAGAATAAACGATGGGAATTATTCAGGAATTCCGAAAGCACACCAAGAACGTTTGCTGAACAACTGAGCTGGCTCTTCAATTGTACCCACAGGAACCGCTTTGTAATCCAGCGCAATTGGGCACCAAGCAATTCTACTGCCATGTATTCACTTGCTGCAGCAGCACACAGACCGTGCGCTACTGTGTTAATTCTCTGTCTGCCCGAGCAACGAAATGAAATTAGCAGACTGGCATTGCTAGCAATTGCGATAAACAGGGAAATGAATATGCCTTCAAAATACGAAACAACTTTTGGCTGAGTTGACGGACTTGCACTTGTAGTGGTGGTCCTCGAAGCGGTACTCTTCAGCCGTCAAATTGGCAGAATTCACCTGCAAGTGACGTTTGTTGACCATAAGGTTCAAGTTCAGAAGTGTGTGAATGTCGCAGTCAGTTCCACAAATAGACAACCGATCGCGATTGGCGAAGTGGCTTGGTCGATGGGCTCGCAGGTCGTCCGAGAAACCGTTGCCAGTGTTAGTGGTGAGTTTGTTCATTACGCTCGTGTGCATTTGGTTAGCGACAACGCAACTGAGTTTTCGCACGAGTCGATTGGATCTCCTTTCGCCGACGAGCAATTACAACCAGCGATGGTTACGGTATTTGGATAAGTTTGGTCGCGAAGATGACGCAGTGGTTGTCGTGCTCGGCGACAATCCAGAGCATGTCGCGGCAGCCTTGCGAGTCTTAGGGCCTCGCTTGAGTCGCGATCAGCGGTTGCCGAACGTGCTGTACGAGAGGCATCTTGGTACGCTGACCAGCAAGGCGATGTATCTGTTGCCGACGCCGTTCATTACAAATGTTGCGCAGCTACTATCAAACTGTGGAGAATTTTTCCACGCACTGGATGATCACCGCAGTGCTGCGTCGCTAACGTTGCCTGAGTCCAGCAACGCTCCAGGCTCACCGTCGTCGGTTGTGACAGCTAATGCGCCAACTGTTGCATCGAGTTTGTTGGCAGGCTTACATCATGCTCAGTTTGGCCTACAACAGCTTGCGAGTCGATTCCCAAGGTTCGGAGAGTTGATCTTAGAAGATCACGGGAAAATGGGATTGTGTTTAGTGCGCATGCCGCATCCCGACGACGATCCGCACAGGTCGTTGGAGATCCTTAACTCCTTAACAGACCACTTAGGCAAGATTCGCCGCGAGTTTCCTCAAGTAGAATTTGGTTTGACGGGCATGCCTGTGTTGGAATGGGATGAGAGCTTGGCCAGCCAGCTCGACATGCAGCGAGCGACCTACTTTAGTTTGGCGGGCGTAGCAATTGTATTTGTGATCGGTTTCGGTTCATGGCGGTTACCGTTATGTGCCATCGTTTGCTTGGCGATTTCGCTGATCTGGACTGTGGGTCTGGCCGCGTTGGTGCTCGGGCACCTTAATCTATTTAGCATCGCCTTCGGCGCCATTCTCGCAGGACTAGGGATCGATTACGCAATTCACGTACTGACTCGATTTCAGTCGCTGGTCCATGAAGACGCGACGATCTCATTGCCTCAGGCGTTCGAGACTTCGATTGCTCATTGTGGATGTGGGATCGTGTCAGGCGCTTTGACAACTGCAGTTGCCTTTATTGCTGCTGTGTTTACGCCGTTCCGAGGAATTGCAGAATTGGGGATAATTACCGCCATCGGCGTGATCGTTTGCATGGCCGTGACGTTGATCGTGCTTCCCGCGATAGTCGGTTGGCAATCGAGTCAGTTTCTTGCTTCTAAAAAAGGCTTGAGGTCGCATTGGTTGACAGTTTCAAGTGGGCCCAGATGGTTAAGCCAATCGATGAGTACAGTGAATTGGCTAGCGATAGCCAGCCCGCGCACTAGTTTGTTCGCGTGCGGAGTCTTTACGATCGCCTGTGGTTGGTTTGCACGTTCGACTTTCTATGATCACAATCTGCTGAATCTACAGGCCGCAGATGCTAAAAGCGTCCAAGTTGAACACGAGTTGATTCGTCGCAGCGGCCCAAGTACTTGGTTTGCGGTCAGTGTTGCGGATTCTCCACGACAAGCAAGAATGTTGCGCGAACGGTTCTTGAAATTGCCAACAGTAGCTCGCGTGGAAGAGGTCGGATCGTTGGTCGAAGTGCCCATGGACCTGTCGACTCGAGCCCAGTTAGTGGAATACTGCCGCACAACTGCTGACGCTTTAGCAAGTCATTCTCAACTCGCAGCATTCACATCTGCGGAAAAACAGCGGACCAATTTTGCAGTGACTCCCGCTACATATGCAGCGAACTCACTAGGCCATTTTTTTCCAGCCGAAATGTTTTCCAGCTTGAATAGTCTTTCGCAGTCAATTACCCAAATGTCAGTGGGCGCACCTCCGCAAATCACCGACTTGCCTGAACCCGTTCAATCACGCATGGTCAGCCACGACCACAGCGCGTTCTTGCTGAGAATCTTTGCCAAGGATGATATTTGGCAGCGTGAGAATCTGGAGCTGTTCGTGCGCGAATTGGAGCGTGTCGATCCAAAGGTTACTGGCCATCCAGTGCAAACGTACTATGCTTCCGCCGAGTTGCAGAACAGCTATCTACATGCTGGATTGTATGCACTACTGTTGGTGCTGGCGTTATTGATGCTGGATCTAGGTAGCGTGCGTTTGGTACTGATCGCCATGATACCGGTGATGCTCAGTGGACTGCAGTTGTTAGGCATACTTGGCTGGTTGGGCATTCCCTTTAATGCCGCGAACATGATTGTGTTGCCGTTGATCATTGGAATCGGTATCGACGATGGAATCCACATTGTCCACGAATTCAAACGTGCAAGCCCCCGCTTTCAGCTCAGCAGCGCGAGTTCCGCTTCCATCCTTTTGACCAGCGCAACGACAATGATCGGATTTGGCTGTATAGCGTTTTCGGACCATCGTGGTCTACAAAGTCTGGGGATTGTGCTGGTGCTCGGTGTGGGGCTTTGTTTAGTAAATTCGTTACTCGTACTCCCGCCAGTGCTCGTGTTCGTTTCTAAGTTCATGACTGTGGCGACCGCTCCAAGCCAGAACACCACACTTGCGGTCCATCCTATTCGAACGTATTTGCTCGAGCTGGGTATCACGCACTCCGCCGCCCCGCAAATCCTATCACTGCCACAATGCAGTTCGGAAAAGCCACCTACTGGTCCAGCATGACTTTAACGCCCCAGGCTGCAAGAGTTACGGCTGCTGTTTCAATGCGCTGAATTGACTTACCAAGAGATACTCTAAGCCATCCGCTGTGCGACAACGCCTGAATTTCATCGGGAGTGAATCCACCTTCAGGGCCGACGGCCAGTGAAATAGACTTGGATCTCATTGCTCCTTCAAGTAAAGCGCTCGCCGGATTACCGGTTTCGTCGTAAGGATGCGCAAACCACTTTTGATCATTCTGCATCGACTCAATCGAAGCAAGATCGCGAACTTCTGTGGGAGAAAGGATGCGCATCAAACGATTGCGGCCACATTGCTTACTGGCCTCAATCACAATCCGCTGTAGTCTCAACAAAGCGTCAGTCGTAGGCTGCGCGACACCGCGATCGGTGTGCAGTGGGAGCAAATGG
>CAZVBC010000216.1:0-11964 GCA_964625155.1 uncultured Pirellulaceae bacterium | reverse complement strand
CAACACCGTCGGTGCCCGAGACCAAGATTGGATCTTCGTAACAGCGTCGGAACAACTTGTCTGCAAAATCCAAACGAAATAAGCCAGCAAAACCACCATCGTTGCGCACTACACGCGGACAGAAAGTGCGGTGCATCAACTTGGGGAGTCGCTTCATGGATTCTTCATATAGTTCCAGGTCGACGCCGCTATCCTTGTATGTTGTGGGGCTCATATGAACCATTGTCACTCAATCAAAAGTTTCGAATTGTTGCCAGCCCACCCCCATACCAGAATTGCGTCGACGCGCGCTGACTTTACTACCAACCACAAATTCCACTTCGACGCCATCGAATGAGGTACTATCGAGTCCGATCCGAGCGAGGGGCGAGTGGCGTACATTATGTCCACTACTTGACGATTTGCCCATGAGGTACAGCCGCTTGCGATTAACCGCCGATTGTGACGATCGAAGATCCATACGAGCTCTGGCAGGCAAAACCGATGGAAAAAGCTGTCTCAGCAAAATAATGGTTCTTAAT
The DNA here is from genome assembly GCA_964625155.1 of uncultured Pirellulaceae bacterium. Lineage (GTDB taxonomy): Bacteria > Planctomycetota > Planctomycetia > Pirellulales > Pirellulaceae > Aureliella. The sequence continues at coordinate 11,443 of CAZVBC010000216.1, read as the reverse complement.
CGCGACATTAGCTGGCTAAGGCAAGACGGCAAACGGGTAATTGCTATCGATACATGGGTAAGTGCTCCGTAAAGCTCATTGAGGTTGGCGGTTACGGTGACACGCTTACCTACCGTATTGGGGCCCCGGCCTATTTCGCAGCGATAATCATAAGACGTGTTAAGCTGGTTCGATTGGCAAAGCCCTGACTTGGTCCATGATTGCACGATACGTGAAGTTGCCGGTTTTTCCAAATTCAGCGTGTCTACAAAGCCGATTTCAACGGTTGTGCGGAGTGCGACCCGCTGTAACGCAGCCGCGAGAACCAGACCCAATGTCGACGGACGACGTCGAAGAAGAGCGTAAAGGAAGACGCAAATGAAGCGTACGATGATATTGTTCAGCTTTGTAACGATGTTGATTGCCGGCAGCGGTTGCCAACACATGCAACGTAAGAACTGCAATAGTTGTAACGGAGCGCTCGGCTGCCGCCCATGCAGCCTCGGATGGCAGCGTGGAGGAACTGACTATCAGCGATTCTTAGGCCACAATCAACATGGACGCGGAGTACCGGACGCAACCGGAACAGGTAGCGTGGCTCAAGTTGCATATCCATATTATACGACGCGCGGTCCACGAGACTTTTTGTTAAATAATCCTCCCACAATCGGCAATTGATCCAATTGGACAACAACTAGCTAACCTTTTTCGCAGTAGCGACGCCCTTCTCCCAACCTGAGCTCGTTATACGGGAAGAAGGGCGAATTGGTCTGAAATAAAGTGTCCCGCGTCACAGTTTGCTCGAACATACGAGCAACTCAAAGACAGTTAAACGGGACAGCCTTGCATTTCTTATAAACTGCATTGATAGGCTCAGGCAATTTTGATTTCGGGCTTTCCACGATCTACTCGTACAAGTCAATCAAAAGCCTATCTTCTGGATCAACTGCGGGGAAATGGAGCCTTAAGGCAGTATCTGTTCTGCTTATTGGCCACTTTCTGTTGTTCACTTTTGGGCTTTCGTGATGGTTCGTAATAGAAAGTCTAAAGGCTCGAATCGCTGTGTCAGTTGCCGAGTGTGAGTGGCTGATCATCTTGAACAGTGGGGCAAATCAGAGTCCAATCTAGGTTCGCTTAGGCTCTGAATTGCAGGGCGTGAAGCGAGTACATTGGTAAGAAGTGAATATTGGTCTGCAAAAGCGATTGGAACATGAGTCCATTGAAAATGAAGTTGATTTGTTCGGTAATGACAGGGTTGGTCTTAATGCTGGTTGTGAATCGGTTTGGCGTGGTTGCGCAATCTCCTGGGCAACCAACGACAAAAAGCGTCCCGGCAAAGGACGCGGCTGACAAAGATTATGCGGCTGAACTACCTAAAGTCACTCCACGTTCTGCTGCCGATTCGCTCAAATCGATTCAATTGAAGAAAGGCTTTTATGCCGAGTTAGTCGCCGCCGAGCCCTTGATACGCTCGCCGATGGCAATGGATTTTGATGAATACGGACGAGCGTTTGTAGTCGAGTTGCCGGAATACAATCAGTACGCCAGTAGTCAAACCCACGGCAAGGGCGCGGTCAAGCTTTTGGAAGATGTGGATCAGGATGGGCGCTATGACAAGGCTGTCGCTTATGTTGAGAATCTGGATTACCCAACTGCGGTTGCATGTTGGAATGGTGGAATTCTGGTTGGCGTTGCACCGCACATCCTGTATTGCAAAGATACTGACGGGGACGGTGTCGCAGATATTCGGCAGACCCTCTTTAGTGGATTCGGGCAAGATAAGGCCGGTGAAGGAATGTTGAATTCTTTTCGCTGGAGAATCGACAATCGGTTTCACATTCCCACTGGTCTAGATGGAGGTGAAATTGTACCGAACAACAATCGTGCAGGAGTTAAGCCGATTGGAGTGCGAGGCCAGCATTTGTTGCTCGAGCCACGCGAAATGCGATTGGAAGCGACCAGTGGTGGTGGCCAGCATGGCATGAGCCTTGATGACTGGAATTTGCGTGCTTACGTATGTGGGAACAGCGAACCAGTCCACGCGATTATGTATGATGGTCGTTACTTGACTCGCAATCCCTATCTGCAAGCGCCGGCAGCGGCGGTCAATATTGCACCCGATGGCAAGTTTACCAAGTTGATGCGCATCAGTCCCGTAGAACCTTGGCGAATCCTAAGAACGCGACTGCGCAGTCAAGGGATCATTCCAGGTTCCGACGAAGGTGGCACGCCATCGGGATTCTTCACGGGGGCAACAGGAATAACACAATATCGCGGAGATGCTTGGCCGGCTGAATATCGAGGGTCCTTGTTCGTTGGTGAAGTGGCGAATAATTTGGTATATCGAGCTAGCGTCGAGGCGAATAGCATTTTGCCTGTGGCGCATCGGGCCGATTCCGCAGCAGAGTTTTTGGCATCAAGCGACAATTGGTTTCGTCCAGTCCAGTTTGCCAATGCCCCGGACGGGACGCTATATGTCTTGGACATGTACCGCGAGTTGATTGAAGGGGCCGCATTTCTAGCACCACAGATTCTCAAGCACATGAACACGGCTGCAGGTGCAAACCAGGGGCGCATCTACCGAATCGCTGCGGACGGTTTCAAATTTCGTACACCTCCGCGCATTGGCGACATGCCTACATCAGAGCTTGTCCAGTTATTGGAACATCCCAATGCTTGGCATCGTGAAACGGCTTCGCGTTTGTTGTATCAAAGACAGGATCTTACCGCCGTGGAACCACTGCGCAGACTGCTGTCTGAGTCTACTGCCCCGTTGGCTCAGGTAATGGCCGCGTACAGTCTATCCGGTCTGGGGGCACTGAAACCTGAATTACTGGAATCGCTATTCACGTCATCGAAAAAGGAGGTTCGGCAACACGCTTTGATATTGGCGGAGTCGTATTCCAGGAATGCGACCGTCACTGCCGCTGTGGTGAAATTGGCTAGCGACAATGAACCAGCGGTTCGCTATCAGGCTGCGTATTCACTTGGGGCTTTCGAAGATCCACAAACTCTCCGAGCTTTGACACATCTGGCTATTCAGGAAGGGGCGGATGTGTGGATGCAATTGGCCATCCTTAGCTCGATCGGCAATCGGCGTGCAAAATTTCTCGAAATACTGCTGGGAGAAGTTCAGTCACGTAAATTGCCGCATATCAAAAGCATCACCAGCTTGGTAGCGGATCAGATAACAGCTTCCGGTTCGAGTGACGAGATCCAGCGTTTACTGCAGTTAATCGACGGCTTGTTAGCGGATTCTCAAACTGTAGCGCATGCGCGCGAGTTGCTCAGCAATGTCGTGACACAACATCCTTTGATTCGCACAGCCATTGAAAACTTGCCAGGTCCCACGAGGCAGGTGGTTGCTTCGATTGTACAAGAGGCTCGACAAGTGGCGATTGATGAGAATCGCAAAATTGGCGACCGAGTTAATGCGATTCGTACATTGGGAGCTGGCGATTTGGCTGAGGAACGTGAACTATTTGCAGCACTATTAAAGTCGCAGCAGCCTCAACCGATTCAGGCGGCAACTTTGGAGACTTTGGCTCGGCTTCAGAGCGACTTAGTTCCCAGCTTGATATTGGATGCATGGACAAGTCAAACTCCACAGTTGCGATCCACCTCGGTCGAGGCTTTATTTTCGCGTGCACGCTGGATAGGCGAGTTCTTAACTGCTGTTGAGTCAAAGAAGATTGCGCGCGGCGAATTGGATCCTGCCAGAATCGCTATCCTGATGAAAACAGAGGATGTGGAGATTCGAGAAAGAGCGACCAAGTTGTTTTCACAAGTTGGGTTAGCGGCTCGTCAGCAAGTCGTCGACGCGTATCAGCCTGCGTTGGAAATAAAAGGAAATATCGAACGTGGCCGAGATCATTTCCGTAAGACCTGTGCCGCCTGCCATCGCTTGGAAGGATTTGGCGAGTCCACGGGTGCAGATCTGAACGCGATTCGCGATCGCGGGCTGGCGGCTGTGATGTTGAATATCCTGGATCCCAATCGCGAAGTAAAACCACAATTTCTAAGTTACGCTGTGTTGCTCGATACCGATCGTATCATTACTGGTATGATTGCCGCTGAAACCGCTAACAGTTTGACGATTCGTAAAGCCGACAACACCACAGAGACGGTTTTGCGCGTCAATATCGAGCAGATAAAAAGTACGGGATTGTCCTTCATGCCTGAAGGACTAGAAAAACAACTTGACACCGCCGCGATGGCAGATTTGCTGGCCTATCTGAATTCGATTCGGTAACTGAACAGATTCGGGGGGAATTGTATTCCAGTTTTGCAAATCTCGCGGGGATGTATTCGATCGAGACACGCGTTTTGATCAAATGATAGCAAGCCATTCTCTTACGGCTGTTTGAACGTGAGTGAAAGTGACAAGAGACTAGCTGATAAACTTTCAGCCTGGTGGTTTTCTGCTGGGACACAAACGAAACAGTTTGTAGGATTCTTGCTGGCAGTTTCATGTATTCGTGGGCTGCATATTATGGCCATGCCCACTTTGCTGCTGGGTATGAATCCTGCAGTCGCTTGTTCGGCGAAGTTGCTCATTCAGAACACTGGCAATGATTACAATTTTTCGTTTCCACCGTTGTCAGCTTTAGCAATGGTTGTCCCTGCCTATTGGTTGGATGTGCCGCCGGGACTGTTGATCAACTACTTTGTGTTTTTCTATAGCTTGCTATATGCCTGGGCATTCTGGCTTTGGCTCACTTCCATAGGAATTGTAGGACGCCTCAGGCTATTCAGTTGTTTGATTTTTTTGTTCTTGCCGCTCAACAATGGTTACGAAGGCTTTGATAGCAGCCAAACGTTATTAGCGGGTTTGTTGTTCCTGTATCTTGCGGTGCTTCTAAATTATCAATTACAGAGAACGAACTGTTGGCAGATGGCTGGACTGTTTATTTTATCGGCAATGCTTCCTATGACACGCACAGAGTACGTAGTCTTAGTACCTGCGTACTTAGTGGTCTTATTTCTCGCACATCGATTCATCAACTGGATGATTGCTCTGGGCCGATTCTCTAAGAGAAATGCTGCCGAGCTTGGGGCGTGGCGAGTTGGAATCGTCTCAATATTGTTGCCAATATTAAGTGGACTGGGGTTGGGAGTAATATCGGCAGTTGGTTTTCGGTATTATCTCACCGGAAAAATTGGAGTCGTTCCGCCCGAATACACATGTTGGACATTTTTGGATGGAGTCCCAGCGAGTTGGCTGGCGCCCACTGACGAATCGGAATTTGCTCGCAGAAAAGTGGGTATCGAGCGATTTGGGCACCCGAGCCAATACGATTACTCATTACTTTCTATGATTTGGGCACATCCGCTTGCGTTCGTCGAGAAATTTGTGCTCAACGTTCCACGCTGGTTTTTTGAGCTCGGTGGTCGAGCTCAAGTCCTACCGAAACCGACCGCTATGTTTGCGATCGTAGGCTTGATGGGACTTTTAATCCTTCGTGCGACATCTCGACGACGGCAAATACTTGTACACACAGTGGCGATGATTGCGATGACGATTCCCATGATCGGCGTCATGTTGTATGCCGAGTATTTGAGACCGGCGTTTATCGCACTCTGCCCTGCCACTGCCTTGGGGATATTTGCGGTAGGTTCGATGCTGAGCAAATTCGCGTTAGGTATTTCCTCGCGGTTATACCAGTGGAGTTTGGTCTGTTTTGTCTGCTGCGGTATGGAGGTGCTTTATTTCTATTCCGGAGCTAATCATCCCGATGCGCCGGTTCTCAATTCGATCGCAACTTTGGTCGATTCCAAGGACCACTCGCATTTCCGCAGTCGAACTCTCCTCGATCCTTATTCCAGCGTTATTGACTCAGTTTGTGTTAGCGAAATAGGAAATCACGCATTGGAGAAAGATCATGTCGAGCGTTTTGGTCGCAGTCGAACCGAGCCGGCAACCGAGTTTGATCTGATCGTCATATACGGGCAAGCGGAGAAATCGATTATTGATAAGAACGCTGGCAGTATCTTGGTATGGCGAAGGGAAGACGAGCGTCGTGAATTTCAGCAGCGTATCGATGCATGGAAGAATCTAGGATTTTCACTGCACCATCTGCAAGAAATTGTTGCCGCGAATCAGCAAGTCTGGCTTGTGGCCTCTTTGAAACAAGATGCAAGTGCTATTGCACCGTAGCTTGGAAAGCGAATGGCAGCTCGCAGTTTCATTTCATGTTGCATCACTAACTACTAACGCCCGGCAGTTGAAATGTAGGCAGGCTGAGCTTGCAACAATAGCGTATGCTGGGCATGTATCTGTTGATAGAGTCGGCTCATCCTGGATTTCGTTTGAGCGAGCTGGTTAACCGCAGTACGAACAGCATTCTTTACTGCAGCTAGTTCAATTTCGTGTTGAGCTAGATCTGTTTCGATTAATTGTTTTTCGATTTGCATCGAGTTAATCATCCGCATATCGATATTGTTCGATTCGGTGAGGATGGCACTGTCGCGTTCAAACAGAGCGATCGTCGAAGTTAGATCGGTTCGACGTATGCCCAATTGCCCAAGCGATTGTTCGTACGAGATTAAGGGTCGTACGTAGACAAGTTGAACCAGATCCGCAATTTGTCGATCGATCAGGTCTTTGGCCGCAGCCGCATTAAGCAGCAAATTGCTTTTTTCCGCTAACTTGGCTTCTGCGCCCCGCTTGATTCTGAGGTCGATGCTGCGACCTGTGACATCGAAATATCCGCCGATCGTTGCGTTGGCCACATCGGGGCTATCGACATCTACAGAATAGGGTTTCTTCAAACTAACTTCTGTCCATTTGTGCGAATCGGGATCATCGCTATTGGCTCGCTGGCCATCACGCAAATATTGCTCGATGATTTTGGCACGCCGACCATCTGGATCAGGAATGTTGGCAAACAGTTTTTCAATTGTCTCCTTATCCATGCGTCCAAATTGCATCTCGCCGGTAGGCTTGGATCCTGGAGCCGCATAGGCTTCGTGGCCATCGAGCGGAAGCAACTCGTACAGCGTCCAAGTGGCAGCTTTTCCATCTTTGATATAGGCCGTTTGCGAAGCCTCCAGCGCCGAAACTGGCTCAACCACAAGTTGTAGGTTTTGATACTCTTTGACTTTAAATGCACCTAAATAGAACACAGGGATTTGTCGACCCGAGGAATCGGCTTCTTCGGCAAAGGCATAAACGACCATGTTTTGTGGAAAACTTTCCAGAACAAGTCCCTGCCGAGGTGGCGGTGCGGCACCTGCGGGTGCAGCAGGAGTCGTTGCCGCTGGTTGAGCAGCGGGCACTGGTCCCGCAGGTGGGGTTGTAGCCGGCGTGGCGGCAGCCGGTGCAGCTCCACCAGTCGCGGCAGCAGCAGGAGCTGGCGCAGTAGCATCGGTCGGCGGAGGTTCTACTGCTGGTTCGCTCTTACGAGGTTCGACCAATTGCAGCCGGTATTCATTTGCTTGCTGGTCGAGAAGTTTGACATTGCGCCAATCGCGACCTCGATCCACCGTCGCCTTGTGCAGCTCGCTCTTGGCCATGGTTACCGAGTCTACTTCTTCAGCAGCGCCACTGCCCCACAGCAACTTTTTCAATTCATCTTCTAGTTTCACCGCTTCTGCGTCACTGGCCGCAAATTCCTTCAGCGGACCAACACGTTTCCGCATCACACCAGCAGTGAAAAACAGGAAACACCAACATTCAATAAAGAGAATGCAAAGGAGCATTGTTTGTGCAACACCCCATCCACGAGCCGTCAAGACAATTAGGTAGATGAAGAAAAAAAGAGAAAGTATTGCAACGACTAAAAAGAGAATCCCACCAATCGACATAGCGCGCTTCTTTTCTTCCAGGTTCAGGGCCAGCAGACGAGAAACTTGGATCGATGCCCCAGCCAAGAGTACGAAATCACCCTCGGCTCGCAATCATACATCTTACTCACAGTTTTCTAATTCGCCCAATATCCACCCATAGAAAACAGCAATTCTCCCACTGGCTGCATCGCAACTGCTAATGCTGTAGCGAAGGAAACTTGTGGCAATTGCGGGTTGGAATTGCCGACAAGTGATTCTCTTGCACCACCTTAGAGGGGGCTTCTCCGGGTTGTGCAAGCGGCAGTTTCCATAAGGAGTTATCAACGGTTTGTGGTCAATGAACATCAAATATTCTGCACAATCGTTACTTTCGATTAGCGAAAATGTGCCGCCTGGCCAAATTTTAACTTCGAGCGAATGTTTGCTAGCACAGCATTCCGAGTGTACATGCGGAAGAATTTTGGGACAGAAGATGTCGCGCTCAGGTTCTCGACGAATGGCCGGACACAATTTGGAAGTCGTATTTCGGCATCGGAACATGAGAAAAACTGATCGACAAATGGAAGTCCCATAAGAGTTTTACAGGGACCCTAGTTTTCGGAGATACAAAATGTTGTTTCGATTGACTGCACCTGCTCTTTTGGCGGTTAGCCTCTTTGTTGCTCCATCGAGCGCTAGCGCCGGTTTGTTCAACCGTGGTTGTTGTGATAGCGCACCAGCTTGCGGTTGTGTTGAAGTTGTTTCGTGCTGCGACGCAGATCCATGCTGCGCACCACGAGGCCGGCTGCTGGGCCGACTATTCGCCGGCCGTGGCTGTGCACCAGCTTGCGATAGCTGCTGTGCACCTGTTTGTGCTCCCACATGTGCACCAACTTGTGCACCAACTTGTGCACCTTCTTGTGCACCAGCTTGTGCACCTGCACCAAGCTGCTGCGAGCCAGCTTGCGATTGCTGCGATCCATGCGCAACACGCTGCCGTCACAGCCTGCGAAACATCCTTGGTGGCTTGCGAGCCAAATTGGCTGCACGCCGAGCATGCTGCGCTCCAAGCTGTGGTTGCGAAATCTCTGCATGCGATAGCTGCGGAGCATCCTCCTGCGGTGGATGTGGCAACTAAGCTGTTCGACAACGAAGCCTCTCAAATAGAAATGCGGCGATGCTCCCTATCCGTGGATCATCGCCGTTTCTTTTTTTGCACTTAGCAGGGCAGAAGAAATCTACAGATGGCACTAGTCAATGCGTTTGACATCAGTCGTGCGTTCACGAGCTGTTTCGGTCGAACCGGGTTTTGCTCCAGCTTTGAAGTGCGGAGGTGGAATCACGCGGTCTTGAATTGAATCGGACGGAGTAGTTTCCGCGCGAATGCTCTTGGACTCGGAATCCGTGCTTTCGTACGCATCGTCATATCGAGAAACATAACCAGGTAGCTTGGCGCGTTCGAGCTCTTGAAAATACTCTTCTACCACGCGATGCTGAATCATGTCGCGGCAGGTCTGGTTAATGGGGTGAGCGACATCGGCGTACAGCTTGTTTGGAGAATCCTCGTCTCTCAAATCGCGATTCTCACGAAATCGGGCTCCGCACTGATTACAGAAGTTGCTGCGCAAGTGGTTTTTGTGACCACATCTTTGGCAGCGATGGGTCAGTTTGCGACTGGGCATGGCCACAAACGGCCCCTGGCTCCCTTCGATGATCTTAAGGTCGCGGACGACAAAGCTGCCATCGAAAGTAATTGAGCAAAAGGCTCGCAACCTGTCCTCGGATTCCTCCATCAACTTAATTCGAACCTCAGTTATCTCCACTCCCTTGGCTCCTTGTCACTTTCGACGGATGTTGCCTTGACTCGCTTATATCGAGCCAAGAATCGAATGCAACTGACTTTCGATTGAACGAGCATACCACGTTTTTGAGGCGTATGCGCGGGGTAATCCCGCTTGTTTCATATAAGTAGCGAATTCCTGTGCTGCCGAAAATGTACTCGCTATCGCGAAACAAGCCGAGCCACTTCCCGTCATACCTGCATGTCGAGCTCCAGCGGCGCGAAAGCAATCCAACTGCTGATGTATCCAGGACGTTAGTTCTGCCGCTGGTTTCTCTAACGCGTTGTAGAGCTCTTTGCCAATCTGTCCAACATCGCTTGCGTTACAGGCTGTAAGCATTGCATCTATCGACTTTGGATCATCTGGAACCTGCGCCAACGAATATACCTTCGCCGTCGAACAACCTTCGGCAGGGTGACTTATAGCAAAGTTCATTTCAGGCTGGCTCGCAAGTACATCGAGCACCTCACCACTTCCTCTCGCTCTTGCTAATCCTACCCCATGTTCTTCGTCACCAAGAAAGAATTTTATGTCGCTGCCAAGTTCACGAGCAATTTTTTCTGCTAGCTCGCGATCCCATTTATCCCAGACTGCCAAGCTTGCCACTATGGCGGCAGCAGCATCACTACTTCCTCCTGCCAACCCAGCAGCAGCAGGAATCGATTTGTTTAATAGAATTCGACAGCCGCTTTCCACGTGACATAACTGACGGACACGCTCGACAGCGCGAACTACCAAATTCGAGCCATCATGAGGGATATCCCAAGCCACATCCTTTTTGTGAGCTGAATCCGAAAAACTGACCTGGAGTTGAACTTCAGGGCTTGCGATGGGTGTCACGGTCAAGCAGTCTGTCAAATCTATTGGGCACATCAGGGAATCGATTGCATGATAGCCATTGGGTAACTTACGACAAACTTCTAAAAAGAGGTTCAGTTTTGCCGGGGCTAAAACGCGAATCGATTTTCCATTTACTTCCAACCGCATTATGGCTTGCCAATTTCTTTAGCCCATTTTCGCAAATACTCTTGGGCTTTGGTTGTTCCGTAGTTTTGCAACTTCCCTGAGTCGACAATCGTATTAGATATGCGACCGATTTCCTTGCGAAAGTTACTATCTTTGGCGAGCTGAGCTTCTACGTTTTTCGCTGCTTTTTCTACCGCTTCTACGGTAGCGTCGCGTCTGATTAAGGGTTGAAGAAACGAGCGAACATCAACCGCCCCACCGATCATCTGCTCACGCATGCCTTCCAACTCTTCTATCTTCGGGGCAGTTCCACCTGCGACCTTGACAATTGCATCCAGAATCTTGGGAAGGTCGGCTTGTATACTCGGTTGAACCAGCGCGAAATTCGCGGTAACTTTCCCTTCTTTTCCGACCAAGATGGTCAATTCGACATTACGATTCAATCCGTAACTCCCAGGGCCTTCTGCACCGTCCATTGATATACCCGTTGGCGCGTTCTTGGCGAGTGCATGCCCACTTCGTTTCAATGTGTTTTCGGCTTCGGTGACATCATCGGCCAACCAAACGACTCCTGTATGCAAACCATCCTTGGAACGGCTCGCTGTATAGTTCGCTAATACATTAGCCATCCTCAGGGCAGGGCGATTTACGATATGGATAAATATCAGGACGATTGGCTTTCCGCCAGCCTGAGTAACGAAATCCGCTTCCTGACCAGCCTGATTACTAAGCGCGAGCCGGACCTTAAATGGAGTTAGTCGCTCGCCACTTTGAGGACCAGAAAACACCGCATCCTGAGCGAGGCCAAGACGCGTCGGTATGATGACAAGCAGAAGCAACAAGACGGCGATCGTTCTCATGGAAAAAGCTCCTCGCCAAATTAAATTGAG
>CAZVBC010000215.1:0-11977 GCA_964625155.1 uncultured Pirellulaceae bacterium | reverse complement strand
GCACCGACTCAGAGAAACAGCAGATATGCACAAAGAGCCATCTCCGCTGGGGAGATGGCTCTGGATATACACACATAGAGACGTGTCTCAAAGTTGACTACTAAACCGTCATCGACGGATTTAGTACCCCAAACCACGGAAACCCTATGACACAGCCCCTTCGGCCTTGTTTTTCTTCTTGTCATCCTTGTCAAAATTGGTCACCAGAGCTTCAGTGGTGAGCAACAAACCGGCAATGCTACCAGCGTTCGCTAACGCGGTGCGCACTACTTTGACCGGATCGATAATGCCAGCCTTGAGCATATCGACATATTGGCCAGAATTCGCATCGTAACCATGGTTCAACGGCTTCTGGCTAACTTCATCAGCCACAACCGAACCATCGATACCGGCATTGTCAGCAATCTGACGCAAGGGCGAAGCCAGGGCGGACAAGATGATCTGCGCACCAATCTTCTCATCGCCTGAACACTGCCCAATTGATTTTTGAACAGCCTCTCGGCAGCGCAGCAGAGCGACGCCTCCACCAGGCAGAATTCCTTCTTCCATCGCAGCACGAGTCGCGTGCAAGGCATCTTCGACACGAGCCTTCTTTTGCTTCATGTCCGACTCGGTTTCCGCACCAACGCTGATAACAGCCACGCCACCAGCCAACTTGGCCAACCGCTCTTGGAACTTCTCTCGGTCATACTCGGAATCGGTTTGATCGATCTGCGAGCGAATCTGGGCAACTCGCTGGTCTATCGACTTGCGATCGCCGGCTCCTTCAACAATCGTCGTATTGTTCTTGTCAACAACAACTTTCTTCGCGCGGCCGAGTTGTTCCAGCGAGATCTTTTCAAGCTGAATACCAAGATCCTCACTGATGAAGGTCCCGCCGGTAAGAACAGCAATATCTCCCATCATGGCCTTACGACGATCACCAAATCCTGGCGCCTTGACTGCACAAATGTTCAACGTACCGCGCAGTTTGTTGACCACCAATAACGTTAAAGCTTCCGCATCGACGTCTTCAGCCACGATCAACAGTGGTCGACCACTCTGGCTGACCTTTTCCAAAACAGGCACCAAGTCTCGAATGTTGCTGATCTTCTTCTCAAACAAGAGAATCAGTGCATTTTCGAAGGTGCAGGTCATATTGCCAGGCTGGTTGATGAAATAGGGAGAAATAAATCCCTTATCGAACTGCATACCATCGACATATTCGACAGTCGTATCCGCAGTTTTGCCTTCTTCGACAGTGATTACGCCATCCTTACCAACTCGCTCGAGCGCTTGCGCCAACAGCTCGCCGATTTTCATGTCGTTGTTAGCACTGATCGCTCCGACTGACGCGACTTGCCCACGATCACTAACCGGCTTACCCATAGCATGCAACTGTTCGACGGCGGCAGTCACCGCCTTGTCGATCCCTCGGCGTATTGCAGTTGGATTGCTACCGGCAACGATATTGCGCAATCCTTCTCTGAAAATTGCTCGGGCCAATACAGTTGCGGTTGTCGTACCGTCTCCAGCCAAATCGCTCGTCTTCTGGGCGACTTCAACCACAAGCTTGGCGCCCATGTTCTCGAAGCGATCCTCTAATTCGATCTCTTTGGCTACTGTCACGCCGTCTTTGGTAACCGTCGGACCGCCAAAACTCTTGTCAATAATCACATTTCGGCCGGTCGGCCCCATGGTGACAGCCACGGCGTCGGCCAGCTTGTCCACACCCTGCAACATGCGGGCGCGGGCGTGATCCTCAAACATCAACTGCTTTGCCACGCTCGAATTCCTCTATTGAAAAATGAACATTGTCAGTTTGAAATTATCGCTACTATTTTTACACGCACGAACTGCCGTAGCGTGCGCTTTGGCACGTCCAGCAGATCTCACCCAAGCTCCGCTGCCAAGAACAAACTAGGCGATGATCTTCGCCAAAATGTCGCTCTCACGCAGGATCTTCACCTCGGCGCCGTCAACCTCAATGTCGCTACCACCGTATTTGCCATAAATCACGACATCGCCTACAGCTACCGACAATGTGCCGCGATTGCCGCTGTCCAACAGCTTGCCAGGACCAACCGCCAACACAGTCCCGCGCTGTGGTTTCTCTTTAGCGGTATCGGGCAAAACAATACCCCCAGCAGTCGTCGATTCAGCATCAACAGGTTGCACAACGACTCGATCATCAAGGGGACGAATCTTAATCTTTGCCATTATTCACTCCTCTATTTCCTAGATACTTTTCATTAACAATATGCGATCTTCCAACACAGCTCGGCAAGACATCACCATCACTCAAGCTGCAATGGAATTCAACAGCCAGGCAGCCAACCTACATCATGCCGCCCATGCCACCCATACCTCCCATCCCACCCATGCCTCCCATATCGCCCATGCCACCGCCACCCATGCCATGGTCATGATGGCCATGCGCTTCCTCTTCTTCCTCTTTGGGAATCTCTGTGATCAAAGACTCTGTTGTCAGAAGAAGCGATGCGACGCTGGCAGCATTCTGCAAAGCAGTTCGCACAACCTTAGCGGGGTCGATAATACCAGCCTTGACTAAATCGCAGTACTTATCGGCGTTCGCATCGAAACCCTCACTGGCAGTCTTTTGCTGACGAACGCGATTAACAACTACAGCGCCATCGACGCCCGCGTTATTAGCAATTGCACGTAACGGGTAATCAAGAACATTGCGAATGATGTTGACGCCCATCGACTCGTCACCTTCCGCCTTGATCTTCTTGACGGCATCTTCACAACGCAGCAGCGCCACACCACCACCCGGAACGATTCCTTCTTGCAGCGCAGCCTTGGTCGCTGCTTTAGCATCATCCAGAAGAGCCTTGCGCTCTTTCATTTCCGTTTCCGTAGCAGCACCAACGGTGATCTGAGCAACACCACCAGCCAGCTTTGCCAATCGCTCTTGCAGTTTCTCGCGATCGTACTCACTGTCCGTATTGTCAATCTCTCTGCGAATTTGTTCAGCACGACCAGCGATTGCATCTTTCTTACCAGCTCCACCGACAATCACCGTCTCTTCGCTGGTGATGCGAATCCGCTTGGCTCGCCCTAAATCGCTGAGCTTTACACTCTCTAGGTCGATCCCCAGATCCTTGAAAATAGCCTGACCACCCGTAAGCACAGCGATATCACCCAAGATCGCCTTACGACGATCACCGTACCCAGGTGCCTTGACAGCACAAATATTTAAAATGCCTCGCATTTTATTGACGACCAACGTAGCGAGCGCCTCACCCTCAACGTCTTCAGCAATAATCAACAGGGGCTTTTTCGATTTACTGGAAGCTTCCAACAAAGGGATCAATTTCTTGTTAGTGCTGATCTTTTCCTCGAACAACAGCACATAACAATCATCCAGCTCTACGGTAACCGTATCGGCATTGGTAACAAAATGAGGCGACAGAAAGCCTCGATCAAACTGCATGCCTTCAACCACCTCGACCGTCGTTTCCGCACTTCGGCCTTCTTCGATGGTGATGACACCGTCTTTACCAACTTTCAGAAACGCATCCGAGAGAACTTCGCCAATCCCCGGATCATTGTTACCAGCGATTGTCGCAACCTGCTTAATTTCTTTTTTGCTCTTTTCATCGATCGAGATCGACATCTTTGTCAACTCAGCAGAAACCGTCTCCACAGCACGCGAGATTCCACGAGCCAAGGCCATCGGGTCCGCGCCAGCGGCGATCATCTTCAGACCTTCGCGGAAAATAGCTTCCGCCAAAACGGTTGCGGTCGTCGTGCCATCACCTGCCACATCATTGGTCTTGCTAGCCGCTTCCTTGACAAGCTGAGCTCCCAAATTTTCGTAGGGATCATCCAACTCGATATCCTCAGCCACGGTAACGCCGTCCTTGGTGACCTTTGGCGACCCCCAGCCCTTGTCGAGCACCGCGTTGCGACCACGTGGGCCTAACGTACTGCGAACCGCTCGAGCCAACTTAGAGACTCCCGCCAACAGAGGCTGGCGAGCTTCATCATCAAATACCATCTGTTTTGCCACGTTTGGACTCCTACTGATGTACTATGTCCTGGACCATGTAAGGCCAACAGCCTTTGGCGCACCACGACCATGGCTCTATTTCAAAATGTGTTATTACCCAAACCGAACTGTACAGTCTGGCAGCCATTATTTTTGTGGCTTGGGCCAATGCAACTGCTGTGCCACAAATCAGGCCACGCTATTCAAGCTCAATCGCAATCAAGACTTAGAGAAAGTGGACGAGGTAATCGATAGAGTTTTGGTAGCGCCAACGGGGCCATTTGCCAATTTGGCAGCAACCGTGGTTCGATTATGCCTACAGTTCGTTTACTGCCGCGTGCTGCTAGCAAACTTTCCCCGAATGCTCGCAACAGCCGATCTTCACTCACGAGCAATCAATTGCTTGGAGTCCGATTCGCAAGGAGTGTGGGATATTGGCCAAGAATTCGCAAGCTGCAGTGCAGCCCAGAAAAACATTCTACGACCACTGGGGTCGCTTGATCATTCTGTGCATGATCGGTTGCGCACCCTGGATGATCTTTGCGGCCGGAAACGCGGTCAAGAACAACGTCAATAAGGTTGAGGACTGGCTCCCCAAAAGCTACGTCGAGACCTCTCATTTGCGTTGGTTCCGCAAGCACTTCGTTTCCGACCAAGTAATCGTGGTCAGTTGGGACGGATGCCAGCTTGGAAGCACGTCCATCGACGGGGCCAATCAAGATGATCCACGTATCGAACGCTTGGCGCAACTACTGGTACCTGACGATCCCTCAATTCGCATAGCGGTCGAGCTGCCACGTGTAGATGCGCAGACGACCGCCGACGCAAGCAAGTATTTCAAATCGGTGTTGACTGGTCGACGGCTGCTTGATCGGATGCTTGCACCGCCGATGAGCATTTCACCGGAAGAAGCAGCCAAGCGGCTAAGAGGAATAGCTATTGGAGAAGATGGCAGGCAAACTTGCTTGATCATCGCCTTGCACGATAGTGTCACGCGAGAAATGAAGAAAGTGCTTGGCAGTCGACAAGACCGCGCATTGTTGCCGGATGTCGCGCCCGGATTGCTGCATAAACTGATTGAGGCGGCTGGAATTCCGAACGCCTCAGTCCACCTCGGAGGGCCGCCGATCGACAATGTTGCGATCGACGAAGAAGGGGAGCGAACACTCGTCCGCTTGGCTGGCTGCTCAGCGATCTTGGGATTAAGCATGGCATGGTGGTCACTGCGCAGCGTTCTGTTGACGGGCATTGTGTTCGCCACTGGCGTATTGAGTGCGGCAACTTCGCTGGGCATCGTTTGGCTGACAGGCCAAACTATGGACGCCATATTAATGTCGATGCCTTCTCTGGTGTATGTGCTGGCAATTTCGGGATCGGTACATTTGGTGAATTATTACCGCGAAGCTGTGCTAGAGGGAGGTTTGGTCGGCGCTGCGGAACGTGCTGTTGCGCACGCCTGGAAGCCCGCACTGCTATGTTCGACGACCACTGCGATCGGTTTGGTTTCGTTGTACGCAAGCGAATTGATTCCCATTCAGAAATTTGGGATATATTCCGCGATCGGCGTCATGAGCCTGCTAGTGATCCTGTTTTTCTTTCTGCCCGCCGCGCTGCACGTAACTCAGATCGGGCGCCGCTGGATACCCAACTCGCATCTGACTGACAAACAAAGTGACGTCAGCGATTCACAAAAAACGATTGTTTTGGATTCTACAGCGATTCGCGTAAACGCAGCCGAAGGTACCCACGCTCTGACCAAGATGGAAAGAGTGTGGACTTGGTTGGCCACCGGCATCGTGCGCTATCACGGCTGGGTCGCTGCGGGATGTGTGCTGGTAATCGCTACGGTCGGGTACGGATTGAGCAGGTCAACAACCAGCATCAACCTGCTAGAGCTGTTCGATCGCCAAGCGCGAATCTTGCACGACTATCGATGGTTGGAAAAGAACCTGGGCATGCTTGTGCCTTTGGAAGTTGTCGTGAAATTCTCACCCGAAAGCCGGTTGGATATCGGTGGCTTGGACGCCGAGCGTCGCGACGACCAGTTCCGATTGAATTTTTTGGAACGCATGGAAACTGTCGCTGCCGTTCAAGAAACGATCCTGCAACGTTTCGGCGCAGCAGGAAGCAACATTGTTGGAAGTTCGTTGTCTGCCCTGACATTTGCCCCTTCACTTCCTGCAGCGACCGGGAATACGCTGAACTTCATGCATCGCAAAGCCTTGAACATGCGGCTGGAGAGCTGTCAAGGAGAACTTGAAAAGAGCGGTTTTTACAAATTGGATACCGCAGACAATTGCGAGCTTTGGCGCATAAGTTTACGTGTGGCGGCTTTCAAGGGAGTCGACTATGGGACCCTCATAGGCGAGCTGAATCAAATGATCGAGCCTGTGGTAGTAGCGCACCGCCAACGTGTTAAAGTATTGAGGCAGCTTGCCCAATGGGATTCAACCGGAAACTTTGCGGGAGCGCGCGTTTTGGTATGGCATGGAGCTGAGCAAACCAATGGTACTACATCAATTTCAGCTCGCACATTGGGAACGGGTCGCACGGAGATTTCTGCAGTCTCTGCATTATTGAGTCGAGCCCGCTGCAAGGTCTTCAATTCCGAGGCTCCGGTCTCGCAGACTCCGTTAGTCCAGTTGGAGCGACTCGATTCGCTTGATGCGGTTGTGCTGGCAGGTGACTTCAGCGATACAGATTTGAGAACTCTACAAGGCATCGTGCCTCGAGTCATCGACGCGCGATCGGTGAAAATCCCAGAAGACTCGACCAGCCAAGGTGCCGGTTGGGTGTCGGTGATTCAAACGGGGGTCATTCCCATAGTCTACAAGGCTCAGCGTTCACTCCTGAATAGCCTGATCCAGAGTACGATCTGGTCGTTCTTAACCATCACTCCACTGATGATGCTTGTCTCGCGCAGTGCTGCTGCGGGAATGGTCGCCATGATTCCCAACGTCTTGCCTGTGTTGTTGATCTTTGGCGGCATGGGCTGGATGGGTATCGCTATCGACATCGGTTCCATGATGTCGGCCAGCATTGCCCTAGGGGTTGCGGTCGACGACACCATTCATTTCCTCGCCTGGTATCGCGAGGAACTGAATCGACTGTTGAATCGACGTATCGCCATTGTTGTGGCTTATCGTCGTTGTGCCACGCCTACATTACAGGCCGCGTTAATAAGTGGTTTGGGACTGTCTGTATTCGCGCTGAGCACATTCACTCCGACTCAACGCTTTGGTTGGTTGATGTTAACCATTTTGCTGGCGGGCGTGGTTGCAGAACTGATTATGTTGCCTGCCATCCTGGCTGGTCCACTTGGTCGATTTTTTCGACCAGAGTCAGTGTCCAGCTCAGGTACAAGTACGAGATTGGCGACACGAGCTCGAGCCACAATAAGCCGGCTGTGGACCGACGAACCGCCTGAGTCAGCCGCCTCGGAGCGAAAGGCTGCATGATCCAGGACAAATCCTCGGTCGGCGTTGCGCTGAATCCCTTTGCACCACCGATTAGCGATACGACCGTTCGAGCAGATGCACTAGAGGCACCCAACAAACTGCTTTCGCTGTCTGTGTGCCTGCAGCGACTGGCCATCTGGACAACGATTTGCATCCTGAGCGCCGGCCCAAGTTTCGCCTGGGGCATGGCAACCATCGGTGGAACCCAGTTACTCGCGATGGGTACTGGCATTCTAATTTTTATTCTGGTTTATACCCTGTGCGATATTCTGACTTTCAACAGCGATTGGCGCAAGGACCGACGCATTAGAACCACGTTGCGCATCGGCTACGTATCGAGGATGGTCATTTCGGTCATCTTTCCTGTGGGTGGCGTGATGGATATGTTCTGCGGCATGATCGCGATCCGTTTAGTGATGATCATATTGCCGAGTGTCGATTCGACAGCCGCCCAGGACTTCGGACCAGTACTCGCGGTCACGTTAGTTCAAGGGTTGCTCCTGAACGTTGTGCTGTTTGCCTTTATGAGCTTGATCCACCTAATACAATTAGCCGCGTTTCGCGAGAGACGACCAAGTGATGTCGCGGAATAAGTCTGAATAGTGGTGATTCATGCTTGCGACCAAACTTGCTCGGAAACGCGCCAACAATCAGTGGCTTCGATGCCCAGATAGCAGGCAAGAGGTTAGAAATGTCGTTTTTTCGAGTCTTGGAGAGACTCTATTCGATTGGATGGCCTAGCCAACGCCGCCTATTGGGGTGAGAATGTCGACACTATATATACGTTGACTCTCAAGTCTGAAGATTGTCTAGAAAAGTGAGTGCGACCTAGTGGACCGCAGATTTTTAGCATGGTTGTTGTTATCGGCATCAATATTCTTCTTGTGGTCCGCTCTACAACAGAGATTTGCTCGGTTGGAGCCACTCCCCGAAGCCAATCTTCCTGCCCCAATCCCACCAGCGGACATTGCAGCCCCCTCAGACACAAACCAAGCTAGCAGTTCGTCGACTCCTCAACCTGCCCAGATGTCGGCGAAACCTGAAGGGGATGATTCGCAAGCGCCAGCCCCAGTGCAAGCGTCACGTCCGATGTTTCCAGCCAAATTGGTCTCTTTGGGTTCGATGGACTCGAACAAAGGATTCGATCTTCTGGTAACGCTCAACAGTCGCGGCGCAGGAATCGAGCGGATCGAACTCGTTTCTCGAGACAAGTCCGGGCGAATAATTCGGGCTCTCGAACAGATGGGTGGATACCTCGGATACCTAGCCTGCCAACCAAGTGCGGGCGGTTTACGCATTCATTGTGTTCCTCCTGGTTCACCCGCTGCGCAAGCAACTTCAGCGGCGGGAAACGGATTGCTCCCCGGCGACGTCTTGGCCACTTTCAACGCTCAAAAGGTCGACACGCTTGCGCGGTTACAACAGTTGCTGGATAAAACAAAAGTCGGCTCACAAGCAATCCTGGAAGTAATTCGCGATGTGAACGGCCAGTCGACAACGTTGAAGTTCACCGCCACGTTGTCACAGGCTCCACTGGATGTGCTGCGAACTCAAGATCACCCAGCCGAGCAAGTCTATGGAAACCTGGCGCGTGCAAGTTGTTTAACCACAGTGGCTGCAATCGGTACGCATCGTATCCCCGTCAACCAGAACTCGTTTGCGGGATTTGGTGCAACTACCGAAGTGAATTGGGAGACTTTGCCACTGGAGGTGCCCGGAGGTGAGGGAATCGAATTTCGTTTACCATTAGCGTCGTTTGCTGCGGAACTTGACGTGCCCAAAGAGTTGGAACTGGTCAAGCGATATCGTCTGCTGCCGACCGCCAATGCCGGCAACGGCCAGGGTAGGTATAGCATCGATTTAGAAACACTGGTGGTTAATCGCAGCCAAACGCCTGTCGACATTGCACTTCGCCAAGAGGGCTTGTCTGGCCTGACCCTAGAAGGCTGGTGGTATTCCGTCAAAGTTAGTCCTTATTTCTTTCGCGGAGCAGGCCAGCGCGACGTTCTCTACAAGACCGTGGCCAGTGGGCATACGATCCGACTCAACCGAGAAATCTATGATGCTGCGATTCAAAGCCCCACTACTCCGGATCGCGCATTGTTTGGCTCTGGCGAGACACAGGAAGCGAGAACGTTCAATTACATCGGAGTGGACGCACAGTATTTTGCTGCGGCGATGGTACCACATCCCGACCATCCGGGCGGACTCTCAAATCTACATCAATCGGCATCAACAGCGATTGCCAAGGTGGCCGACTTACCCAAATCGCAAACTCAGGCGACCAACGTTTCTTTTTGGTATGACACCAGTTCGATGACGATACCTCCAGGCGAATCCAAGAGCACTCATGTCCGCATTTTTGCTGGACCTAAAGATCCTAAGATTCTCGCGAGTTATGGCCTGGATCGATTTATCGAATATGGCTGGTTCCCGATGATCGCCATACCTTTGTCCTGGGTGTTGCAATTGTTTTATTCAATCTCATGGAACTACGGCCTGGCGATTATCATGCTGACTGTCGTCGTGCGCGCCTGCATGTTCCCGCTCGGACGCCAAGCTGCGATTAATGCTCAGCGGATGCAAGAGTTGCAACCTGAGTTGAAAAAGATCAATGATCTGTACAAGGACAATATGGAAAAGCGGGCCAAGGCCATGCAGGAGTTGTACTCCAAGCACAATTTTCGGCCCCTCTCTGGTTGCTTGCCCTTGTTTATTCAGATTCCAATCTTCATCGGACTTTATCGGTGTTTGAGCGTCGATATCTCGCTGAGGCAGCAAGCGTTGATTCCAGGAATCTCCTGGTGTTCAAACTTAGCAGGACCAGACCTGTTGGCCGATTGGAGTAGTTGGATGCCAGAGTTTTTTGCTGGTCGCGGTGTCGGCTGGCTTGGACCGTATTTCAATATTTTGCCGGTATTGACTGTTGTCTTGTTCTTGGTTCAACAGAAAATGCTGATGCCCAAAGCTACCGACGAACAAACTCAGATGACGCAAACGATGATGCAGTATATGACCCTGTTCATGGGCGTACTGTTTTTCAAAGTCCCTAGCGGGCTATGCATCTATTTTATTACTTCCAGTCTGTGGTCGCTCGCGGAACGCAATTTAGTCAAGCGGCTGGTGCCGCCCATAAAGTCGTCCGGTAACAATCCTGATGTCAAGCCTGCCAATTCAGTCCAGCCGCCTGTAAGCGGTAATCCCAATACCCAGCGCGGGCGCGATGCTCAGTTGCCAGCCGCTTCAGCCAATCGAGCTCCAGTAAAGCTTCCACGTTGGGTTGAGAAACTGCAAGAGTTGCTCGAAAAGCCTGGTAACCACAACAGTACGCACCGGAACACTTCGCCGGGTTCGCGAGAATCTCGCGATGCGAAAGAACAAGGCACGTCTAACCGGAATCGTGAAAACCGCCCAAAGAAGCGCCGCAAATAGAACGATCCCGCGGCGCTGCTGAGTAATTACCCTGACGGAAGTCGTCGCATTTATCAATTCACTGGTCAGCGGCGAGGGGTGTTGAGGGGTGGTTGAGCAACGCGAGGCTGGGCCCCTGGTGCAGCAGGTTGTGCGGGGGGCTGGGCTTGGAATGGTTCGACAATAACCTTCCAGTCCTTGGGAAGTCGCTCGGGGATAAATCCTTGCGAAAAAGGATTGAGTGAGATGGGGTTCTTCTCCCGCTTTACAAAGTCATAAATTTCTTTGGTTTCCGCTCCCGGACGCGAATTGGGCAAGAAGACAATCAATCCTTTGGGCAAAACTTCGCTGGCATCTAACACGACTTGAACTCGAGAATAGTTTTGCGCGTCAGCGGAAGTTTTGGGCCACGCTTCTATCCATACTTCATTATTTCGGCCTGCTGGTAACTCGAGTGGCTGAAGCCAGAAGCGAGATTTGATTTCCACGGCATTCACGCCAAACAGAAACGGAAGCGGGCTCATATAGATCTGTTTTCCACGCATATTGGGAGGCAACTCAATCTTCGTGCACTTCTTCTCGTTGCGATCGAGGATCTGGACATAAACACCGTCACAAATCCAGTATTCGCCAAACTCGGATCGCTTGTTTACCTCAAACATGGGCTTGTTATTGGCATCCATGCCAACAAAAAACCTTAAGTCATCAATGCGGAACAGTCCTTTGTCAGGAGACATGTACTTCAATTCCCCGGAGGCAACCGAATAGTGCCCTGATGCATTTAAAGCCGGGTCGTATTGAAAGCGATTAAATTCACAACGCAGTCGCTCGATCTTGCTGGTCTCCTGCTGCCAAACGCTGAGAACTTGATCCAAGTATTGTTGCAATTGTGGAGCCAGTGGTGGAAATGGAGGATTGGGAGCTACGCCAGCGGCAGTATTCGCAGCTTGCTGTGCTTGGCCAACGACATTTCCCTGTGCTGGGGCCGACTGCTGTGCGACTGGTACACTAGTTCCCGCTGGCTGCTGAACGCTCCCGTAACCTGTTTTCTGGTTCTGTGCACCATATACCTGTTGCTGATTCGCAGAAGCAACTTGGGTTGGTGTCCCGGGTC
>CAZVBC010000214.1:0-12013 GCA_964625155.1 uncultured Pirellulaceae bacterium | reverse complement strand
AGATTCTGATACGTGCGCATATCGATATTTTGACTGAGCAGGTGAACGGAACCGTCCCCCATCAACATGTGCGCCCCGCCGGTATGATTTGACTTGAAACCAACTTCTGCGTTCCAATTGCACCGTGCGTTGCAGCCTGTTTTCCCTTTCGATGTTGCGGTTGCGAGGTCGACTTCGCACGAATCAAAGTTGATTGGAATTTGCGTGAATCCGCCCCACTTATTCGAATGACTCCAACCCGCGCGCACATGGCCTGAACAGTTGGCTCTAACTTCTCCCACAAAAATCGTATTTGACAATCCATCTGAACAGTGTCCAAACGCTCCCACGTAATTCCAACCTCGCCGCGTAAACATGCCCGCAGGAGTATCTGCACCGGTATTGGGTTGACTTAAAGAGACGAAAGTGTTGTACAGTGGACATGAACAATTAGCATTATTGGAAATAGCCGATGATGGTCCCATACTGGGATAATAATTCGCAGGTTGAATTTGATTATTTCCAGGTGATAACGGGTCATTAATATCCGAAGGACAAATCAACGCTGGAACGCGAATTCCTTTTAAGAACATTCCGCCCGCAGCGCTTGCTGGATCGGGCATACGAGTTTCATCTGTAGGCCAACTAAAATCAAACTGGCTGTACAATGCTTGCTGCTCTAAATATGGAAGCAGAAAGGCAAACATCGATCCGCGTTGATCTTTCAAGCCATGAAATCGACCGACGTCAGTTTGAACGCCGCCGTAAAACACAGCTCCGGGCGGAACTCGTTTGTAGGTACTTTCATAATTGTGGATCGCCAGCCCGATCTGCTTGACGTTATTGCTGCATGACATTCTGCGAGCTGCCTCGCGGGCAGCCTGAACGGCCGGCAACAGCAATCCCACTAATACACCAATAATTGCTATGACAACTAACAACTCAACCAAGGTGAACCCAATTCTGGGTGGCCAACGTTTAATCATGTTTACCCCAATAGATTAGTACGGTAATAAGAAGAGAAGTAAGCAATTCACAACTTTGAAAAGACTAATTTGCAGTATCGCATTGACTCTTTGCGAGTCAATCGAACCCACAAACAATTAATCTATTGCTTTCAATTAGTTTTGGTACATTAAGTACACGCAATCTACATCTAGTTAATAGTGAGTATTGGAAGGTCGATAAGAGGCTGCTCTCTGTGGTCGTTGCGCACGCTGCGGCAAAACTGGCGTGAACAGTTGTTTTGAAACGCTGAGTGCGCGGCGATCGCGGAGAACGGAAGTGGAACGAACGAGGAAAGATGCTGGGGTGCGTTTCAGCGAAGTTGCAATTCGCGGTACTAGCCGGCAGTCTAGGTTCGTTTTGCAGTTGGTGCCAGCAGAATTTGCTAGCATCAGACATAGTCGATTCTTAGGCCATTGAATTGAAGAGGCAGTGCAATGTGGTCGATATCCTGAAAATACCGCGCGCCTTGTTTTGGGGTCAAATCGCCGCGTAAACTCTCTGGGGCGATAATTATTGTGCGCTGTATATCTGGATAATGCTGGACGGTAAGGCGGTTCAGCAAAGCGTCGATTGCAGCTTGGCGATTCATATATTTGAGAGGCTAACTTATGCTGTCAAATTGGATTCGACTTGCGTGCAAATTGACTCTCATATCGAGTGCATTCATGGTGGGTCGGAGCAGCCTGACGGTCGCGAATGATCAACCATTACCCGTTGTTCCTAATTCGCCCGACATTGCCAGCTCAAGAAAACACGCTACGTCGGTTTATCGGCCCGCCGATCCACTATCTGTCTTTCCCAAAGAGGGAAACGACGGAATGTTATCAATGGATAAGATGGTTGGTGAGCTCTCCAGCAACTCAATGATTTTCAGCAAACTGTATATTGCGAACGACTATCGGAGCCTCCCTATGCATCCGCCAGAGGTTGTGCGTGGGAGATGGAATTTGCCCGATGGTTTTTCGGCTGGCCCAACGGAAATTTTTACGTGGATCGCGCCGGACTTTTATCATCAACCTCTCTATTTTGAACAACCTAATCTCGAACGCTATGGCATCGGTGCGAGACGATATCTGCAACCACCACTCTCGTTTGCACATTTTTTCGGCAGCCTATCGCTGGTTCCGTACAAGATGCTGACGGTACATCCGTGTGACTCAGTGTACACGCTCGGTGCAGTTCGCGCGGGAAACTGTGCTCCCAAAGAGCGTCGTACTCTACTTGGGCAAGCTTACCCGGGAGCAGCCTTGCGGTATTGGTTGTCCGATTGCCCCTAATCGGCTAGAGTTCCACCCAGCGCATCCACTGTTTAAGTTCACTTCGTTTATCGCGCAGCTTACTACCGACTTCGATTGCATCACTCTGTGGTGGACCAAACAAAAAAATCGAACCAAGTAAAATTTCCGCGCTGGGTATACTCAGCCACTGAAAAACCTGTGGTTCACGCAACAACCCGCCGCTTGACCAATAATTGCGGATACCCAGTGAGGTAGCGCTCAATAGCAAATTCTGAATTGCAGCCGCCGTGGCAGCGATGTGTTCCATATTCTCAACGGTGGGTGTAAACAGGATGGGTTCGCCGCGTGAGTTAGCTGCGTTTGTTGACTCTGCCGTCACAGGATTGGGAAGCCAAGTTACTTGAATCAATGCATCGGCAGCCGCCAACATGGTTGGCAGCTTGCCGGCATTTTCAACCGGCAGACGCCGTCTCAGTTCTCGGCAACCTTGGGCGTCCAGCGCATGCATGCGCCAAGGCTCAATCCCGCTCAGCATGTTGTTCGCTTGATGGGATGAATCACACGGCCGATGGAAAGGGGCCCAGCCGGCTGTGGCGATCAATTGTTCCACGATCGAACGCATAGGGCGCACTGGCAGGTCCGTTTCAGCCATTACCTTAATGGTTGCTCGACTGCGAATGGCTTGTTCGACTTGATTTCCTGCCATGTTGACTCCGCTGTGGTCGTTCAGAAAATAGTGCAGACTCTAAAAGAGATCTACCTGACTTGTCGCAATCGGCACTGAGCTAATTTCGGCCCGCATTTGCATCGGTTTTTGGGCCTGCAAACTGGGTCAGGAATACTAACAGTGCTGCGAGGTCTTGGTCGTTGAGCAGCTCGGACATATTTTCGGGCATCAATGATCGCGCGGTATTACGGCGTTCGACAATACTTGCCGCAGCAATCGGTATGGACTTACCATCGTTGCCTACGACGCTCAAGTTGCCATCGGGTTGTTCGCGTACCAGCCCCGTTACGACTTTGTCGTCATCCAGCAGAATCGCAGACACTCGAAAGGCCACATCAACGTTGCGATTGGGGAGTAAAATATCTTCTGCCAAACGCGCCGCACCACGCGCGCCGATGCCATCAAGTTGTGGGCCAACTGTCTGCCCGCGGCCTGCAATTTGATGGCAGTTTGCACAATTTTTTTCAAAGACGTTTCGCCCTGTTTCCGCACTGGCAGAGGCTAGGTTGAGTTTCTCCAAACGCTGTAATAGCAACCCAGGCTGTTCATCCAGGACTTGGTCGGCTTGGCGGCTGAGTTCAGATAACTTGTCAATTACAGAGTCGCCGGGGCGCACGGGTAGCAAGTCCTTGCTTCCGCGCAAGGCGCTCAGTGACACGGCCCCTTGTTGAACGAGATCGACTATCAATTGGCGGCCCTCTGCTTCACCCAAGACAGTTCTCACGAGCTGCCGTTGTTGATCTGCAGTTAACGCTTGCACAATTGGGAGCGCAAGGTTCTTTAACGCTATCACGTCGATCGGCAATTTGAGTTGGTCGATCACGACAGCTTGTGGTCGATTCTTCTCGGCAGCGGTAATCAACTGCGCCAACGTCAACCGCCCACTACTCTCACAAGCGGCTGCGAGCAAGCGGAGTTTGAGAGAATGACTGAGATGATCCCGTTGAACAAGCGGTTGCATTCGCTCAACTGCATCTGCATCGGCTGAGATTCTTATTAGCCGGGAAAGACTGTCGACAAGTTCGGTAAGACGATTTGCATCTAGACGTACATCGGAAAATCTTCCCACCGCAATCCATGCGTACGCCTTGCCGCGATGACCATCGAGACACTCCAGTATGACGCGACGTCCTCGGAATTCGGACAAGTCCCAATCAATCATTTGTGCTACATCGCTGCGCGGTGGCCACGCGCTGCGCAGCACAGTGTGGTTGACGGCATCGACAAGCCGAACTTGATTGAGTTTTGCATCGGGATTATCCGGCCGCCCATTGTGCCCGGCAACCCAAAACGTGAGACGATCGCCGGGAGTAAATGGCTCCGTAGTCCACGAACCCACGTATTCTTCGCCTAAAGTAAGACTCGAGACTAATGGAACCGAGCGACTGTCATTGCACTGGCGTAATTCCGTTTGCCACGATCGTCCACGCGTCTGGCGCCAATCGATCATCGTCATTTGTCGGCTGTTTAGTGAATTCATCTCTGCAGCATGCAATTGAATGAGCGACTGTATATGGGTCCGAAATAAGTCAGGAAGTGGCAATCCACGTGCTTTGAGTGTTACTCCTACGCGCTCACTCAGTTCGGATTGGCGCACTATCTTTTCTGCACTTGAAAGTCGAATCAGCTCGAGCAGTGAACCCAATTCCGCCGCTGGCAAGTGGCGACATGCGTGCTCAATCGCTGGTTCGACTAGTTCTGTGTGTGCAGAGCCCTCGCCAGAAAGGTACGTTAGTACTTTTTCGGATGCTGTTGAGGTGGGAATTCCAAGAAGAATTCTAGTGACCTCAACGGCAAGCGGATCTGATTGTGCAATCGTGTTTTGGTCCGCTACAGTAGTCGAGGGCAGGGCTGGCAACCGACGCCAGGCGGGCAATACCTTTTCTATATTATCGCCCACCATGAGAATTTCGCGGCTCGCAAGTCTCGCGGCATGCTGCAAAATTGGATCTTGGCGATTGCGATCTCGTACAGATAATAATTGCCTTACGTCAGTCCAGTTGCCTACAACTGCTATCGCAGACAAGGACGCCAATTGCACCTGAGGATGCGCTGACAAAAGCAATTCGCGGACGCGTTCGATTACCTGAGTGTGATCGGCTTGCAACGGCAGACACCGGTCTGCGATGCTCCGCAGCGCTAGAGTCTGCAACAACGGATGTGTAGAGTTCAGCGCAGCCATTAGGGAAGACTCATCAATAGCCTGAGCGCGGTGGAGTGCCCACAGCGATCCTTGGCGTTG
This sequence comes from uncultured Pirellulaceae bacterium, assembly GCA_964625155.1. Taxonomy (GTDB): domain Bacteria; phylum Planctomycetota; class Planctomycetia; order Pirellulales; family Pirellulaceae; genus Aureliella. Next base: position 6,819 of record CAZVBC010000214.1, on the reverse strand, counting down.
GCGCAGGGTTCTTTGGGGATCTGCCAGGCACTTTCGCAGGAACACGATGTGCGCGTCCGTCAGTCGCTGCGACAGCAGGCGATCGAGTGTAAGGTCGCGAACTGCTGCACTGTCACTATCCAGTCGTGCAAGAAATTGCTCGTCAAACAGCGTTTGATCGCTGCTTAGTTCAGGTTGTTCTCTCAACACGTTGGTACTGGAAATTTGTTGTGGCTGATCACCTTGCCAGGAAATTCGCCATATACGACCACTGTCTCGATCACGCTCTGGGTGCGTTAAGGGAACCTCATAATGACCGATGATCTTGTTGTAAAAATCCGCCACATACAATGCGCCGTCAGGACCGATTTGCATATCCACCGGTCGAAACCACGGGTCATCGCTTGTCAGGAAATCGGGCATTTCGATTGCTCTGGGTGTCGCCCCTTGCCACTGAACGCGATTGACGTTGATCCGACTTGTCATCACGTTCCCACTATAAATTCGATCGCGAAACTTTTCCGGGAATTGGCTATCGGTGTAATAGACGATACCACAAATCGCGGTACTTCCATGCGAATGGCTCATCATGTCGGGCACAAAGCCCATCCCGTCGTGTGGACGACCAAAGCTGGGGTAACATCCATGATGCAGCAAGAACGTGATCGGTTTGCTGTGACAATCTGCGGTAAACCAATTGCCCCATGGATCGCGTGTCATTCCAAAGGGATTTACTTGGCCTTGCGTAAATTGTTCGACTCGGGAACCATCGTCGCGAAATCGCAGCGTGTTTCCTGACGTCAAACGGATATTGGAACCATCTTTGGCAGTGACGTTTGACTGGTTATTAAAACCATGGCAGGCATAGATCCAACCGTCCCAGCCTCGCCTCAATGCATTGATCATTCCGTGGGTGTCGCGAGTCGTATCAAACGGTCCCAGCAATTTGACCCGCTCGTCGCAAATGTCATCGCCATCGCGATCGCGCAGATACCAGATGTAGGGAATGCTAAAGCAAATGGCTCCGTCATGGACAGGCAAGATACCGATGGGGATATTTAGTCCCTCCGCAAATGTTTTATGTTTGTCGGCCCTACCATCTCCGTTTTCATCTTCCAAGATGATAATTGAATCTCGTCCCGCTCCGCCCTGCGCCGGATACGGGTACTCAACGGTACTGGTTACCCACAACCTGCCTCGCATATCAAACGCGATATTCATTGGCTTGGCAATGTTTGGTTCGGCGGTCACCAGCTCAATTGTAAACCCGGTGGGTAAATGAAATCCACGTCGCTCTTGTTCGGGCGACTGCTTGGGAGTTTCACGTACCCCTTGGCCATAGACTTCCGCACGTGTCGTGGGTTCGTCCGCTCCATCTTCCGAAGCTGATACCAGACTGGGTGCTGAGGCAATCGCGCAGGCGATCCCAACCAACGATCGAGCAAATCTGTAGAATAAGCAAAGCTGCATAGTACGCCTCGTGACAAATAGCAACGCTCAGTCTGTCAGTGGGTTAGGAAAAATGTTTCGGCACAGTATAAATCAAATTCGAAGTATGCAACGCCAGGCTGGGCCAAGTTCGGGAAAAGGCCCGCTATGCACCAATCTCTGTTGGTTGGCAACAATTACTTGCTTGTTGCTCAACCTTGTGATTGTACCCGTTCATGCCGCTGACTCAGAGCAAGCACGCCGGTACAACGTGTTGTTCATTGCCGTCGATGATCTAGCCAACATTGTTGGTAGCCATAGCAGCACCCCGTCACGTACACCGCACATGGATCGGTTGTCCGCCACTGGGGTACGCTTCGATCGAGCCTATTGCCAAATCCCCTTGTGCAATCCAAGTCGTGCTTCAGTACTGACGGGATTGCGGCCGAACAAGACCGGGGTATTCGACCTTGACCGACACTTTCGTGCACAAGTTCCTGATGCAGTTACCTTGCCACAGTTGTTTCGCCAGCACGGTTGGGAGAGCATTCGTATCGGAAAGATCTTTCACTACGACGTGCCCAAAGGTATTGGTACTGACGGTCTGGATGATTCCCCATCATGGAATACAGTGATCAATCCCAAAGGACGCGATGTAACGGACGAACCACAGATCACCAACCCGACTCCGCAGCGCCCCATTAGTGCAGCGCTGAGCTGGCTGGCTGCCGACGGAACGGACGATGAACAAACCGACGGAATGATTGCTCGCGATGCCATCAAAGCAATTAAGACCCCACGTTCCAAACCATTTTTTTTGGCTGTTGGGTTCTTTCGGCCCCATACACCGTTTGTAGCTCCCAAAGCTTACTTTCGTCTATTTCCGCAAGACCAGATGCAGTTGCCCTTTGCTCCCGATAACGATCGAGACGATATTCCGATGGCGGCTCTGGCGCACAATAATCAACAGCCGCACTACGGACTCGACAACGCAATCTGTCGCACAGCTCTGCAAGCTTACGCGGCCAGCGTGGCGTTCGTCGATGCTCAAATCGGACGGATTCTAGCAGCCCTTGACGATGCGAATTTGGCGGACGAGACGATCGTGGTACTTTGGAGCGATCACGGATACCACTTAGGCGAACATGGCGGTATTTGGCAAAAACGTACGCTTTACGAACCTTCCGCTCGATCGACGTTGATCATTCGTAAACCGCAAGCCACTGGCAACGGATTGTCCTGCCAGCGCGTGGTCGAGTTCATCGACATCTACCCCACAGTTGCCCAACTTTGTGGACTCCCATGTCCAACCAGTTTAGACGGCCACAGCCTCCAGCCTCTATTGGATAACCCTTCCGCACCCTGGCAAGAAATAGCAGTCACTCAGATTCTGCGCCCAGGTAACGGCCAACCCATCATGGGACGTTCCGTGCGCACTGGGCGCTGGAGATATACGCAGTGGAACGAAGGAGCAGCCGGAAGCGAATTATTCGACGAACTGAATGACCCAAACGAATTTCACAATCTCAGCTTGACACCAAATTACACCGGAGAAATCGAGAAACTTAAGAAACTGTTCGATCAGCGAGCCAGCGGACTTCCTCTCGAAATTACTTTTAATCCCGCACGATTGTAGACTAGGCAATAATTTCAAGCTCAGTCAAACGGAATTTGATACGACGAGTAAATACGCTCGCTCAATCAGTTCGCCTGACAGTAAGAGCAGAGCAGGGGAGGGCAGGGGGGCAAGTTGAGTTGATACCGCAGAAGTTTTCGTGAAAATCTTTAGGTAACAATGACTGACAAACTACCTTCAATCAAATCCCAGGCTCTTTGACGCTTGATCGATTTTGGCAGCCAGAATGAAGTCATTTTCACTTAAACCTTGAATGGCATGGGTGGTGAGTTCAATTTTGACCAATCGATAACCGGTGACGTGCAAATCTGGATGGTGTTGGTCTTCTTCGGCAATTCGAGCCGCTTCGTTTACTAACCGCATTGCTTGCTGGAAGTTTTTCAGTTTCCAACTTCGCGAGATCATTTTCCCGGAATCATTGAGCACCCACATCGTCGATTCCAGTTGTCGGCGAGCTTCGTCGATTGTACATGCGGCAACACCTCCTTCGCAGGGCTTGCACTTTTTACCAGCCAAAGATTGCATCGACTGTACTTCCACAGAGCTCTCCTTCGCAAAGTTTGATTCTGAAACTGGTCAGACGTATTCAGGACCGCTGCACATATTAATATCGCGCTGCTCGCCGATCGCATCGCAGTTGAGTGTTTACTAGGCGAACGGCGACCATTATATGCAATCTAATCCCCAGTCAAGTTCCAGCTCTCGAATCGAATCACTTGAGCGCAGTAGTGAAAGTCGCTCGAGTGTGTCTCCAACACATCTAGCTTGTAACTTCAACTACTTTCCTGACGACTGCGGCGCTTTGAGCTGTGAGCGTAGCTCTTGAATCTCTTTACGCAACGCTTCGACTTCTTCTTTCAGTGTTTTGACGTCAGCGGGGATGGCCGCAGCATCGCGCGTCCATTTCTGTGCGTGTTTAGCCATTTCTTCTGCCATGTTCTGCAGGTCGTCTGTATCACGTGGGAAGATAAACATAGATTTTGGCTCGCCACCGAAAAACCGCCATGAACCAATATTTTCCTCGGCTTGCTTTTGTCCATCAGCCGCCGCGCCTTCCTTTTTAGGATCGATACGCACGCCATGTCGGAACTGAATGCGCGCACGACTGCCTAAGAGCGAACGAGCGATCTCACGGGCGGCCTCCGGGATTTCATTGAGTTGTTTTTCGGTGTATTCCGTTGATTTATCTCCTTCCTTAACGACAATTTTCGCAGGCTGGTTTTCCTTCCTTTGGATGCTGACCTCCAATCGCTGGCCGTTAATCTCTTTGACAACTGTCGCATCGAAATCGCCTTGAATGGTACTTCCAAACGTCCCTGGTCCCATTACTGAAGGAGCTCCAAAGCTCCAAATTCTTTCTCCGTCTTTACCCAAGTGCTTGAAGTACTGGCCAAACATTTCCTTCATGGCTTCAGGGGATTTGTCGTCCAGTTCAAGTACCTGTTCGATGTCAATAGATCGCCGTTTGGCGCGCTTCAGGTTTGCAGGACGGGATTCCGGCGTCAATTCCACGTTGAACTCTTGACCCTTGCGGAGTAACGATAGCTTTAAAGGCTTTGGTTTTGCTTCACCTTTTGCTTCGGGAAGTTTGCTGATTATGTCAATCAATGATGCTGGATCTCGCAGTTCCTTTCCGTCAACACTCAGCAAAATGTCACCGGACTTAATGTCAGCCTTCGCAGCCGGGCTGTTCTCCATCACATTTGCGACGATAACTCCATGCTCTCGGCCAACATATTCAAGCAGATCCTTGGACGCGTCGCGCAGTCCAATGCCCAACCACAAATCAGGTGCATCAGTCTCGGCGTCCCCTTTTGCTGGCTGGTCATCGTCTAGAAAAGCCGACGCGACAATTTTCATTTGACCTTTTTTGGGAGGTTGCTCTTCTGAAAATCCGTATCGACCTGCCGAACAAGTGGAAACCACGGACGCTCCAATAATCGCACAACGCACTAACCTTCGAGTAAAACCGATTCTCATTTCGACAAACTCCTTTACATTTAAGATACTGAAACGAACCAAGCGAGGTCAAAACGAACACGCTCACAAGACATACGACAAGTTGCGACAGAGTATCATCACGGACAGAGCATCAGCCCTGAATAATTGACTGATATCCCTTCAAGCATAGGTGAATCACGAAGTTAGCCAGCTCCAACACCATCCGCACATCAGTATGCGTACAGTACCGGCTGCATGTGAATTTCTTGTATGGGCATGATGGCTGGGCGTCCATCTTCCAGTTGGATCGATAACACTCCACTGGTCGTTTCTAGACGCACCATTCCATCCTGTTCTAATGAGCGCAGCGACTCAGGAATTCTATTGTCCAATTGGACAAACTGCGGTTCCTGATCGACAACGAATCGCGAAGGATCATAGGTGATAGCATCGCCCCACATGCCACCACCCTGGGAACTGCTACCGACATAGCCTGCGCCTTGACCGTCAATCCCGATCGTCCCACGACCAGAGATTGTCGAGTCGCCAATTCGCAGCACCGCACCAAACCACCCCATGCCAAACGCCAATAAAATGCTAGCAGCTAAAGCCAGTCCATTAATACGATTTGCAATTGCACGCAACGAACTGGTACCTGAGGTCACACTGGCCGACGACCGACTCGAGCTGGATGGCTGCAGCATGGCCGCATCGACACTGACAGGCTTGCTCCAGCCCGATTGGACCAGTTTAAGCATCTCTTGCTTTAAGGCTTGCTCCTGCAAAAACGCCAAAGCACATCGGCGCCAGCCGTCTTCTGCTTTGTCGATTGCACGAATTGCGTCACCATAGCGTTGGCCACGCAATTCGCCATCAACCAATTGCTCGATCGTCTCTTCCAAGTCAGCAGTCGGTAACGAGTTATTCATCATCACTGAAACACCATCAGTCGAAACAGTTGTCACTGCGGGCAATTACTAAAGCGAAACATATTTGCTATCAACAATGTTTCCCGAAATCAATTGTTGTTTGAGCAACTTGCGAGCCCGATGAAGTCGCGATTGGACCGCACTGGCCGTGATCCCGATACGCTGAGCAATTTCTTCATATGAGTAGTCCTCTACGTACTTGAGCATCAATAATTGCCGATCACGTTCAGCAAGTTGCATGAGCACTTGCGCCACCAAACGGTTACGTTCTTGACTTAACAACCAATCCGCCGGAGACGGAGTGTCGGAGTCGACCTCGGTCGGCTGTTGAACTCTGGCGACGTTGGCAACCAACTTTCGGCGGCGACCTTGCTTGCGGCGAAACAACATCACCTGCCGCAGCGCAACGCGGTACAGCCACGGACCAATACGTTCAATTGGTTCGCGCTTAGCAGATTGATTCGCCGCCGCCACGGCCACCTCCTGCAACACCTCCTCAGCCTCGTCTAGGCTTCCCAACCGCGCAAGGAGCACCGTGCGCAACCAAGCTTGATGCTCAGCAAACGCTTCCATTGGGTCACACATGGAGGCTGCAATAGTCATGTTTCATTTCACAAGTTGGTCATACCAATGGCCGACTCTACTTAAGCCATCAAAAGGACTTAACATCAAAAACGTTATACGTTGGACAGGATTAATGTTGCTACTACGTTGGTTGTGTTGCAACTATTCTAATTGAATAGCCCAGTCGAGCGATTACCAACAAGACCGACAACCGCTTCAGAGATCAGAGTCATTTGGATTCCATCCCAGATTTACTTGGATTCTGCTCACAAGTGCCGTGGCGCTAGCTCATAACAAAACTCGGGTCGAGTTAAGCAAAATTTCTAACGCTGGAAGGCAAAG
>CAZVBC010000213.1:0-12033 GCA_964625155.1 uncultured Pirellulaceae bacterium | reverse complement strand
TAGCGGCTAACGTGGAAATTCGTCTTCCGTAAGTACCACTGCTTTGACTGTGACAATGCACTATGCAACCAACTCTCGGATTGGTTCGTGTTGGTCGATAAGATATTGAGGACGACCGCTGTTATCAGGAATAGTTGCGTGTGCGACATCGATGCCCAAGTTGTGATACATCGTCGCAAATACTTCTTGCATGTGAACCGGTCGATCCTCAGCCTCTTCGGCTAACCGATTGGTCGATCCGATTACTTGGCCGGTTTTCATGCCACCACCGGCTAATAGTGCCGCATGAACTTTGGGCCAATGATCTCGTCCAGCTCGTTCATTGATTTTTGGCGTACGCCCAAATTCGCCCCACACCAGCACCGAGACGTCGTTGGCCATCCCACGCTCGTGCAGATCATCCACCAAGGCGGCAACGCCCTGATCGAGCAAAGGCACAACTTTACGAGCGTCTTTAAAGTTGTTGCCATGCCAATCGAAGTGCGCAAAACTACATGTTACGCATCGTGCACCAGCTTCGACGACACGTCTAGCTTGTAAAAATCGCGACATCACGGCTTGATAACCCATATCTAGTTTGTAGCCTAGAACCTTCGGATCATCCGTGCCGTATTTTGCTCGAGTCGCGGAATCTTCACGCTGAATATCCAGCGCTTCGACCAGTTTCGGTGACGTCAGCACACCCAAAGCTTGTTCCGTAAATGGATCGAGTCGTTGATCTTTGGTTGCTTGGTCGATCTTCCTACGATATTGATCGAAAGATGAAAGCAAACCGGCTCGCGTATTTAGCCGCTCTTGTGAAATCACGCTCAGGGTCATATCTTGCATCGCTTCGCCGTCAGGACGAAATGGCGTATGCGCTTTACCCAAAAAACCGGGCCCTTTGATATTCCACGGATCGTGGGCCATGCGAAAGGAAAGATCGACATAGGGAGGGACAGCCGGATCCACTGGTCCATACATTCTGGAGAGTGTGGACCCCATCGATCCCCAACCACCTTGTGGTTGCACACTTTTGAATTGCCGTCCGGTACAGCACTCGAATGAATCGTGTCTACCTTCGGACCCAACCAGCGAACGAATGATGGCAAATCGATCCATCGAAGCCGCAACACGGGGCATTAACTCACTGATTTGGATTCCTGCAACTTTGGTCGAAATTGGGTTAAACTCGCCTCTTACTTCTGCGGGCGCGTTTGGTTTGAGGTCGAACATGTCTTGGTGAGGAGGACCGCCAGCCAGGAAGATCATGATGATCGCTTTGTGTGGGCGCGTTGTGCCACGCGCCTGCTCAGCTCGCAAAATATCAGGCAGGGCCAGCCCGCCGAGCCCCAATCCACCGATTTGCAAGCACGATCGTCGCGGAATTCTGTCACACAGAGACAGGGCATTACCTTCGATTCTGAGCATCTTTTTCAACCTATGGAGTTTTGTTGGTTGATTGGTTAGTCCGGGCCCGCAATTAAAGCGAAGACTTGCTCCTACTTGCATCGGAGTCAATCTTCGCACGGCTACACATAATATCTCGAATTGCATCTGCGATGCAAGCAAATGGAGGTATGCGAGCTACGAAAGACGCTGCAAATCTCGCTCAGAATCTTTCACGGTCTGGGTTGGTATTGGGGATGGGCATGTGGATCAACACTTGGCCCTGCATAGATTGCCCTTCCGCCATCAACCCTGAGACAAACACCAGTTATAAACGGACTTTCTGCCAAAAAAATTACCGCACGTGCGACATCTTCGGGGCGACCTGCGCGTTTGAGCAAGGAATGCTCGATAATCTGTTGCTGATGCTGCTGGGAAATTCCTTCTGCCAATAACACCGGTCCGGGCAGGACGGCATTGACACGCATGCGCGGGTTACGGCTAGCCAATTCTACGGCCATGGTGGCTGTCATCGCCTCGATGGCCCCTTTGCTGATAAAATAGTGCGCAAAGTCTTTGTAGGGGCGAACCGTGGCCCAGTCGCCAATTTGGATGATGGCTCCACCACTAGCCTGAAGAGTCATCTGGACGCCAAAGAGTTGGCTAATCAAGGCTGGCCCCAATACATTGATGCTGAATGCCTCCTCGTAATCAGATGCAACCAGTTGTTCAAAAGAGCGTGGGCTCCATACGGCTGCTGAGTTGACTACGACATCGATTCGGCCCATGCGTTCATGAATCTGCTCGACCCACTTGCGCACGTTTTGTTCGTTCGCCACGTGACCGCTCACCAACGCGACATCATGGCCACGGGCTCGCAATCGGGCAACGTCTTGTTGTGCTTGTTGAACGGAGTTCAAAGCATGTAACACGACGCGATAACCATGCTGCAGAAAAGTCTCTGCAATAACTCGGCCAACTCGGCGCGAACCACTGCCAGTTACGAAGGCAACAGGATGTTCGACCCCGAAGACCTCCATGCGCTGCGAAACTTCAGCCAATTCGGGTTGCATGCTCAATTCGCTTTCACCGAGAAACGCTGGACTGATGCAGAGCGCTGACCAAAGTTTCAACTTCTCCTCGGTGTACCAACGGCAATTCGCCCGGTATCGAGTATTTCATCGCTGCCGTGGCCGCGCCCCATTTAAGAGACAACGGCAGATCACGCGTGGCGATAAATTTGAACAGAAAGCCTGCGGAGAATGCGTCGCCGCCTCCTAGTCGCTCAACTTCTTCGGCAGGAAAAGCTGCCTGTTCGAACACCTGTCCGTTTGAGTCGATGGCCACAGCCCCCTGGGCACCTAGGGTTAAAACTACAGTAGCTTGAGGAAACAGCTTAGATAATTCTTCGACGATATTGCGAGGATCCAGGTCGGCGATAGCGAACACGGCTTGCGCGTCGCGACGAGGCAAAAAGATCAAATCAGCTTGCCGCATTGCAGGTTCGCAACCTGTACGAGCTTCTGCGGGAGACCACAGTTTGGCACGAAAGTTCAAGTCAAATGACAGCGGCCAGTTCACTTCTTTTGCCATCTCGATGGCACGCATGACCGTTTGTGCGCTTGTGGGGGAAATGCCAATTGAAATGCCTGTAGTATGCAACCATGTTGCACAACCTGTCTGGAACAACTCACCTGGTAATTCGTGCGGCTGAAATCGACTGGCGGCCGACAGCTTGCGATCATAAATGACTTGCGAGCCGCGCGGCAGCTTACCACGTTCGAGAAAATAGGTTCCCACGCGGTCATCATTTGTCCAGACCACATGGGATACGTCGACACCTTGAGCTTCCAACTGTTGTGCAATTAATCTTCCAAACGGATTGTTGGTCAATCGAGATAGCCAAGCCACGCGTGCGCCCAATCTCGCTAAACCAACGGCAGTATTCGACTCGCTGCCGCCAATGTGAATTTCCAGAGCTTGCGTTTGCTCGAATCGCAACATGCCTGGGGGCGTCAAACGTAACATCGTTTCGCCCAGTGTCACAACATCGTAGTTCATTTTGGATGGGAGACCTTCGCGGCCTGAGCATAGCGGCTGGCAACTTGTGAAACTTGCTCCCAATCGCCAGCAGCTACCGCGCGAGCATCAATCAAATTGCCACCAACCCCTACGGCTGATGCACCATTTTTGAAGTATGTATCCATGTTCTCGACGTCGATTCCACCTGTGGGCATCAATTTTAGGTATGGCATCGGAGCCAACACATCTTTGATATATGCGGGGCCTAAGCTGCGCGCAGGGAAGACTTTGACGAAGCTAGCCCCATTATCCCACGCGGTCGCGATTTCGGTCGGTGTGTACGCTCCGGGCATCACCGGTATTTGTGCTGCGCGACAAACTTTTAATACATCCAACTGCAGTGTCGGAGTTACCACGAATTGAGCGCCGCTACGGAGCGCCTGCACAGCCTCGCTGACATTCCGCACGGATCCTAATCCAATTGCCGCAGCACCGGATTGAAATTCAGGGATACGTTCACGCAACGCGGAAACAACTTCCAAGGCCGCGGGATTGGTAAGCGTAAACTCTTGCAATACGATACCGCCAGCCATCAACGCTCGTGAAATTTTCTCCGCATTTGCCAAATCATCTAAACGAATAATCGCCACCAAACGATGAAGATTGACTAGGTGAACGACGGGACTATCGGTCGACATACTTTAAGACATCCGCACTAGTGACATTGCCACCCCAAAGTAACCAATTTGGTGCTCTCTCACAGCTAAGAATTAAGGTTCGCGGAAACGGGAAAACGAGATGCCTATCGAGCCGCCGCCAATTGACTCAGCAGGAGCTTCGCCCCACCGATCTAAACATCTTTTTGGACCAATGCTTGCGGATTTCGGGAGAGCGACGCTCCTGCGGAACCTTCTTGCGGCGCCGCACCACGTCCACAAACAATGGTTCGCAAATTCGCGGCCCGAAAAAGATCGGCAGCAGCCTCGGTCTCCCGCCCCAGATTTTCATTGATCAAAAGGAATTCAAAGATGTTTAGAGCGGTGGCTTCGCCCTCCCGATTCTTAAAAATTTAGCTGTGACAAAGCACTAGCCAAGATTCTACCCGCGTCTATCCGAGTTTGTACAGAAGCTTAGTCGCGACTGACGGACAATCGAGTGGCAATTCACCACGTAGTTTTAAGTTGGCATCCAGAGCACACGCATGTCCGGAATCGGTACAATGCTGGCACTAATTGGCTCGTGGCTGACTTCTGCAATGGACCGAAGACTGAAATTCTGTTTTTCTTATGGAATGTCACGCGGCTTGATACCCGCAATTGCTTCAGTCCACGACCGGTTTAAACGAATCTATCGCACTTTGGCGGGCAACGAAGTCTGAAAACACAGGCACGCTCTGCGGGATGCTTGATGACGAGCACTGCGTGAAAAAGGAATTCCCATGATTTCCATTCGCACGGCGGAACGACGAGCTGAGGTTGCGTGGTTCTCAGCGCTTTGCAGCGACGATTACGAATTTCTCGGCGTACCGGATGGTGACTTGCGCAGTAACTACAGGCATTGCGGAGAAATCGTGCGGCTCGCCGATGTTCACGGATATCAAAACATTCTTTTGCCCTCGGGTTGGATTGCGGGCCAAGACGCACTGGCATTTGCCGCCGCAATGGCGCCCCAAACTCAGCAGATCAATCAACTGGTGGCACTGCGTATGGGAGAAGTTTGGCCACCCATGCTGGCGCGCGCAATCGCCACGGTCGATCATATCGCCCAGGGCCGATTGTGCATCAATATCATCTCTTCCGATCTGCCAGGCATGCGGGAGCCCAATGAAATTCGTTACGGTCGCAGCAGCGAGATCATCCAAATCCTACAGCACTTGTGGTGCGTCGATGGACCATGGGAATGGAAAGGGGAGTTCTACAGTTTTTCGTTGCCAACGACCGAACCCGCCAAGACCTACCAACAGAACGGCGGGCCTCTTCTGTACTTTGGTGGAATTTCCCCAGCCGCTCAAGATTTGTGCGCCAAACACTGTGATGTTTTTTTGATGTGGCCAGAAACGGAGGATCGAATCGCTGCGACCATGAAATCTCTCTCGGAACAAGCCAGCGTCTATGGACGTAAGATCGACTTTGGCTTTCGCACTCATGTTATCGTTCGCGAAACTGAGAACGAAGCGCGAGCAGCAGCCGAGCGGTTAATCTCAAGACTTGACCTAGCCAAAGGACAAGAGATTAAAAGCCGTTCGCAGGACAGCCTCAGTGCAGGCGTGTTGCGACAGGACGAATTGCGGGCTCAGAGTAAAGATCTGTACATTGAAGACCATCTCTGGTCTGGTGTTGGGCTGGCCCGTAGCGGCTGTGGGAGCGCAATTGTAGGCGATCCCGATCAGGTGCTCGCTAAACTAAACCGCTATATGGATATGGGCATGCGAGCCTTCATCTTAAGTGGCTATCCACACGCAACCGAATGCGATTTATTTGCCAAGTATGTATTGCCAAGAATTCCAACCTGCCGCTTGAACGAGTTGCAAGGAAGACTGGTTCCAAATCCCGTGACGCCCCTGACAACTGCCACGCGACAGTAGAACATGCTCAACAGAACTTGTTCGTACGTACGCAGGCTCAGTTACTTGCGATGATCTACCGAATTCACTTGGCTGAGTTCAACTGGCCTGATTTTCAGGGTGGCATGGCCAGAGAATACAAATCGGTTTGGCCCTGGCGCTGGGAGACAATAAGCAGTCGTTTGCCATCTGGGTACCAGCTTGCGTAATCGTCTCGCTCTGGATGATGAGTAATGCGTTGTAATTGAGTACCATCCAAAAGCATCGTGTAAATCTCGTAGTTCTGGTCTCGCGAACTCGTAAACACAATATGTTTTCCGTCGGGCGAAAACGAAGGATGAGCGTCTATGCCGGGTTGATTGGTCAGTCGTCGTTGGTTGGAACCGTCGGAGTTCATGACATAGATCTCATAGTCATCGTCCCGCCGGGAGCTAAAGACAATTGACCGTCCGTCGGGGGAAAATCTCGGCCACAAATCTCCATAACGAGTGTTATCGTACGACAGGCGTCGGATCGCTTCGCCCGATTTTGGCTCGATCTTGATGGAGTTCGTGCCGGCCAACCTGTCCAGATCGACCGAAACAATGGGACCAGCATCTATGGTAAACGCTAGATGCTTTCCATCTGGTGACAGTGTCGGCCACAACCCAAATCTTGCGGGTTCGAGAGTGATCTTACTCGTGGCTCGCGTGACGATCACGCGCCCGCGCTGTCCATCTGGAGTGACATAAACATGAGCATACGCTGCGCCATCGGCGGAAACCGTCAATTCTCGATCAGGAAGTTGTTCGTTAGCATGAAACAGCTTCAATGAGCCATCATCAAGATTCAGACGCATTACTCGTGATATACCGTCGTCGGTAACCGTCGAAAAGGTAATTGACTTGCCATCTGGCCAGACAATCGGATCACGTTTGTGCCGCCCATCAAAGGTCAATCGCACTGGTTCTTCAGCTCGACCGGCAGAGCAAATACTTTGACTGACAAAATCAAATCCCAATACACTCGGTAAGAGAAAAACGAGTGCTTGAATAGCAATCGCGTACTTCCTGTGCAGGTTCGTTTCACCTTCCCTGGCACAGCCACCTGTTTCAGAACAGCTCATGTACTGCCTCCGCGCCAGCCAATAATTTCATGGCTGCGCGCGTCGCCGAATCGATACCACACCTTTCTAAAATGGTGGCTCCAACCATACCGGCGTCCACAGGCTTAGTTATCGGATGAGCGGCAATCGAATCTGTCGCACCGATCACTCGACCACCTTGCACTCCAGCGCCAGCCCAAAGAGTACTGCACGTTGCCCAGTGATCGCGACCGCCAGTGTCATTAATCTTAGGAGTTCGCCCCATTTCACCCATCACCACGACCAACGTTTGATCGAGCAGTCCACGCTCGCACAAATCGTCCAGCAGTACTGATAGAGCCCAATCGAGCAGCGGACCATGGTAATCGACCATCAAGCCAAAAGCGTTGTAATGAGTATCCCAGCCCGTGTTCGTCCCTTCGTCAACTGAATCAACACCCAAACTCCAATTAACTTGCACATACGGCGTTCCACTTTCGATTAATCGTCGACCCAACAACAAACTTTGACCGAAACTTGTCTGGCCATACAGCTCACGCATGTGCTGGGGCTCTAAACTCAAATTGAACGCGCGCGCGGATTCCGGGTTGGTGAGTAAATGGTAAGCATTCCTTGTTTGATCGTTCCATTGTTCGTAGTCGCGATCGGCGACATGCTTGACTTCGTCGAACTGGGCCCTCAGCAAGCGACGATCGTCCAATCTGCCCAGCGGCAGTCCGTCGAGTAATTTCAGCCCTCGCAGCTCTGCACTACCATCGGCATTACACGAAGCCATGAATGGATCGTACGCAGCCCCGAGGTCGCCTCCACCTCGTCCAGGTTGAGTTAACAAAAACGCGCCATGGCCCGGCCCTTTGGGAGGAACGATGGAGATAAACGGGGGTAGCACCTGCCCAGTTCCGCGGAGCTTAGCGACAGCAGATCCGAAGTTGGGTTGCCCGGTGGCGGTTACCGAACCAGTCAACGGACCTAAACCATGATTTCCGGAAAATACTGTTGAGCGCACAACGGAAAAAAGCTGGCTGCGGTCTGCCAAGCGAGGAAACGGCTCACTGAACTGCACGCCCGGAGAACGGGTGGCGATTGCCGCAAACGGTCCCCGGTATTCGCTGGGAGCCTTCGGCTTGGGATCAAACGTATCCAATTGACTTGGCCCACCCCACAGCCAAACTACCATCACCGATTTGGCCTTCGCCGCACTCGCTCGTACCGGCGCGGTGAAAGGCAACCCCCAGGCCATTGGCAGCGACGCAGCCGTTCGCAAGAATGCTCGCCGAGTACGGGCGGCACAACTTCGCGTGAGAAAACTACCTACTTCGATCATTAAATCGTTCTCCGATCCAGGTACCACTCGGCCTTCAAACTGAATCGTACAACATTATGCCTTGTGAAGTGAATAGCGTCGAGCGAACAGCTCTCGTTACACACCGTAGTCGCTAATAGGCGAAGCTCAGTCGGCAGAACGCAGCTCATTGTGGCAAGCGAACATGTACATAGCAGGGCATCGCATTTCTCGCCCCAAGTAGGACTAACTAAGCTTGGCCTGTGTTGTCGATCAACCGCGTGAGCGGAGGAGCGAAGGTTGGTACCAACTAGTGCTGTTATAAGTGAAGGCTGGCACACGCGGAAGCAGCACACGCGGCCCGATGGACACGCGGTTAGATTAAACGATTTCGCCCACTCTTCGCCGAGAATTGTCTGTCCAAAAATCTGGCTATTTGCGTCGAGCCATTTCTTCCAAAGCTCGTCGCGCGGTTGTATTCGATGGATCCAATCGCAATACCAGTTCGAATTCCGACTTGGCTGCATCGTTGTTGTCATCCATCAGCAGCATGACCGCATGATGTAGGCGCGACTGTGGCATTTTGGGGTCCAATTGAAACGAACGATTGATATGCCGCGATGCTTCGGCAGCAAACCCACCTGAAAACCGAATACACAGAGCCAACATTGCGTGCGACTGAGCATCTTCATGCATGGCAATGCGGAGTTGCAGTACACGTATGGCGGACGGAAACTGCTGACGCGAAATATAGATCTGTGCCAACCTAGCATATGATTCTAGAAATGCGGGAGCCTCTTTAATCAATCGCTCTAACAAGGATATGGCTAACTCAAAATTTCCCAACTGTTCGTAGGCCAGCGCCAGGCGAAAACGGGCTAGATGAAAACTAGAGTCCAACTTCAGTACTTCAACAAACTGATCGATTGCCTCGCGTGGCTGTTGGTTTGAAAGAAACGCAGAACCAAGCCAGAATCGAGTATCGCTACTGGCTTTTTCGTCTTCCGTTATGGGTGACAGCAACCCAATGGCACGAGCAATGGATTGATTCTGTGGACCCATGGTCTCGTGCAGCAATTGATAAGCAGCCCCTTCAACTTCAGTTGACGGCGATTGGCCCGGCCAGCAACTGATAAGTTTTGGGTCTGAATTTGGTGATAACAGGCTCGTGGGAGTTCCCAAGGAGGATTCACTAGCTGCGTTCTTTAGAATTGCGTGATCAGTGAACACCAAGTGGATTCCCTCACGCGATGATCGCTGAGGCATATGGCAAACTGTACAGCTTTCCGTCTTTCCCACGACTGAAGAATTAACCGGAATAGGTGTACGGCTGCAATCGTTGGTCGAGTGACAGGTAACGCATCGGCTGTCGTAGTGGCTGCGAGAAATATCCGTCGACGAAACATGTGGATCATGGCATGTAACACAAGTAAGTTTACCGTCGCTCTCAGTGTAACATTTGCTTTGCAGCATTCTGGCACCGTGTGAGGCAACGCCTAATTTCTTTGGGTCATTACCAGCCAAAAGAAAATCATGACGTTGATCCAACAGGCTCTGTCCAGGCCGATAATCCAACGGAGACGAGCCCTTGAGGAACAGTACCACGTCACCCTGTAAATGGCATTGCAGGCACAGGTCGTTGGATTGGCTAGCCGTGAATTCCGTCGGATCGATCATGCGATTGTCAGGTTGAGATTTACCATCCCGATGTGTCTGCCAGTATTCGACATGTTTCTCAGGATCGCCGTGGCATCGACGACAATTAATACCTGATCCAACGTCCCCCTTAAAGCGATTCTTAGATGCGACATCATGTTGCGCGGCGGTTGTATGGCATGCCACACACCCAGCCACAATCGGGCGATCAAATCGCTGGTTACGTAATTCAAATCCAGGGTTCAATCCCCATTCGTGTTTGCCAGAATACCAAGCAATTGGCATCTGATTGAGAAAACCGTTCTCGCTGCAAATCAATGCCTGTGCATGTTTCCCTGAACCCACTGCATAGCTTGCAGAACGAACCAACGAATGTTCAGCAAAGTCGGGGCACGTTTCGATTTGCAATACTTCTTTCTCGCTCTGTGCGACGCGATACTGGTAGCCTGAGATCGTGTCTCTAATTGCATCGGTTACTTCGAAGTCACCAGCTATGCCATCGCGCACAAACTGCCAAGAATGGGACATACCACTGCGTGCATAGTGGGCAACTATTTCCGCGTGGCAATCCCGACAGCTCTCGTCCAGGTGAACCGAGTCGGCCATCGACTTTGTCGGAGTTTGAATCGCTACCGGCGGAGTGCTTTTATTCGATTGGTTGTGAGAAAACGGGCCGGATTGGCTGGAATACGGCCAGAAATAGACGACCATTAAAAACAGAAAAACCCCCGAAATGCAAATCAGCACGGCGGAGGTTAGAGAACTTTTCTGTTCAGAATTGGATCTATTTGAGCGTGAAGTCGATCGGCGGGTTTTCACCATCTTTTACTTCTGCAGTAAGACCACTTGTTGTTGGTTGCGCATACTTGGGCGGAATAGGAGGTCTTTTTCCAGCAAATTCCTGACCGGGTAAACCACCACCCTCGCCTTCACCAGGGAAGACTTGGATAGAAACTTTATACTTTCCTGGACGAACACCATCGTTGTTGGCAAACGTAGTCATTTCATAGCTACCGTCGGCGCCGAGATTTCCCGTCGCCGCGTTACCTTCACCATCAGGTGTAAACTGAATCGAGCCGTTCTTTACAGCATTCCCATTGTATGTGACTTTCCCTTTTATCGGATAGGTCTTTGGGTTAGACGATCCACAGCCTTGTGAGAACACAAGGGTAACGGAAAGCAGGCTTGCCAAAAAGTATTTGTATAAATCCGACGTGCATCTCAAAGTCACAACTGTTCCCTTCATGCCGCATTAAAAAACTAGTATCAAGTTCCAAAATTGACGAGCAGGCACTGCATAGCTTGCTGTGCCTGCTCATACAATTAACCCTAAACATATCCGTTATCAAAACGTACTATTGTGGATTGAAGCCACCAGCGGGTAGGCCGTCCGCAAGATTTCCAAGTTGCTGGTAGGTCACAAAGTCGATGGTCTCGCCGAGAAAATGAACGCTACCGTCGCCCATGCCCACTTGCACGCCACCGACGTGCATACTGATCGCTCCATACTTAATGCCACCAACTTCACGGGGATCTGGAGCTGGACTTGTCTTGCGAATCTGGTTAATTGGATAGTCCGTCATCACCCAAACACCATTACCAGCCGCCCAAGAAGCCCATGGTGAATAGCTTGGCGACCTCTCGCCCAAAGTCAAGACGTTGGTTGTACCGTCTGCATAGCTACCAAAAGTAATTTTGCCGCCGACGGAACTGCGTTCAAAAGGACCGTTTGCTGGATTTGAGTCGAACCCAAGACCTTGATAACCTTTGTAGCAAGTCACGGCAGCGGGTCCACCGCGGCTGTTAGGTTGGAACGTGCCGCTCTGCTCCGCAGGCCAGGCCCACCAAGCTGCCAAGTCGGAACGGACAGCCTGAGTCGGATCGGTTGGACAAAGGAAAACCGGGACAACCGTTTGGATCACACCATAGTTTCTTGTCAGGTTAGTGGCAGTGGGGAATCCATCGCTCAATTTGGCGTTGAAATTGAGCTGGTTGTACAGGTTGCCCTGTTCGAAGAAGGGGAGCATTTTCGATAGGAAACTGAAACCATTTGTAAAG
>CAZVBC010000212.1:0-12041 GCA_964625155.1 uncultured Pirellulaceae bacterium | reverse complement strand
CGGTCGCGCGAAGAATATCATTTTTTTGTTTCTTGCCGGAGGACCACCACAACACGAGACATTTGATCCAAAACCACTGGCCCCTGCCGAAATCCGAGGGCCGTTCAAGCCAATAAGTACGAATGTTCCTGGTATCCAGTTTTGTGAACTGCTACCAAGAACTGCATCTATAGCCGACAAATTGGCGATTTGCAGATCCCTGTCCACCGACGATAACAATCACGATGGTTCTGGTTACCAAGTACTGACAGGTTACAAGTATATCGGTCCGAATTCGCGCACGATTCAGCCAACTGATTGGCCCTATTTGGGTTCGGTCATCAAACGATACCGTCCAAGTGAAGTGTTACCGCCGCTTTCCACCGCTTGGATTCCCGACTTATTTCGACTGAATGAGAATGTCACGCCGGCTGGCCAAACCGGTGGAATCATGGGAGCAGTCTGGGACCCAGACCGGTTCGTAGGCGATCCTTCCGCACCTAATTATCGAGCGCCAGGTATGCGGCTCGATAATCTGGGAGTCAACGACATTCGCCGTCGGTGGGAGTTGCTTGCAAGAATTGAACATCCACTTGAGTTGGCTCGACGGACGAAAACATTACAGGTGTATGACAATTTTCAGCAACAAGCATTTGACTTGCTGACATCCGGGAAAGCTCAAGATGCTTTTGCGATACACAAGGAGCCCAATAAACTTCGAGCTAGGTACGGCATGAATGCTTGGGGACAAAGCGTGTTGTTGGCACGTCGCTTGGTCGAGGCTGGAGTACGACTGGTGCACGTGCAATGGCCTCGCGAACCAGGCGATAATGCTGTCGACAATCCGCTGTGGGATACGCATGCGCAAAATGCCGATCGCGTTGAAGATGTTCTCTGCCCACAATTCGATCTTGGTTTTACCGCTTTATTGGAGGATCTGGAACAGCGTGGCCTGCTCGACGAGACGCTTGTAGTGGCGATTGGCGAATTTGGCCGCACTCCAAAAATCAATCGCAACGGAGGGCGCGACCATTGGGGGCACGTATTCAGTTTTGTACTGGCAGGAGCGGGTATCAGCGGTGGGCAAGTCTATGGAGCCAGCGATAGGCAAGGTGGTTATCCGCTGGACAATCGTGTTTCGGCGGGAGATTTCACGGCAACTTTGTTCCATTTGGTTGGATTGAATCATGAAGGGAAATTTCGAGACCAGCAAGGGAGAGAACACGCACTGACCAATGGCCGTCCGATTTACAAATTGTTGGGGAGCGAACCAGCAACACTCGATCGCACGACCAGCGAAGGGGACGTTGCACGGATTCCACCCTTCGATCCGCAACTCACTTTACTTCAACCAAGCTTTTCGACTGCCGCGTCTCTCAAGCCATTGACGGCACCATCGCGCCCCAAAGGTTGGCGGGTTCACCCTTTACTGGTCGAAAAACAAGTTGGTTTTGGTATATGGCAAGAAGAGGAAGTGGCTTTCATTGGAATTCGCAATTCGCAGCCAAGCGAGTTGTTAATCGAACGAGGACAAGCCGCCGTCATTGCTCAGGAAGTTCGCAGCCCGTTTGCTGGGAATTATAAACTCTCCGTTCGCCTGCGCCGCGAGGCTCCGTCATTCGCAGAGTTCGAAGAAATGTTTGCGCGTAATTTTGGCTGCCGATTGCAATTCTTTCAATTCGCCGATACCAATAAATCGGCTGCTGAACGCAAGGAGTTGGCTGGACTTGATTTCACTCTAAACCAACACAGCGATGTCGATGGATATCAAACGGTTTCGTTCGAAAAGGAGTTTGTGAACCCAAAGCCGGGAGCCAACTTTTCGTTTGGGCCAGGATTGGGAATCGCGTTGATTGTCGAGAAGACTTCAAATCACGTTATTAAATTCACTTCCCACAATCAAGTCATCGTGGGTTTGCGATTGCTCGACTTCAAGCTTGAATTCACAGGCAAACCACGCGACGAAAATGTTAAAGTCTAAAAAGATTGTATGGGCACCATAAATGCGATGGTTGATCGCATTTCAGAAACCACGGCGTTCAAGCAAGGCCTCATAACCAAAACCGAATTGGGCCGAACCGCGACGTCGAACTTCGGAAATGTGGCCTGCACTTCGTTCAACTGCTGCAGAGTAAAACTCGCACTGATATGTCGCTTGATCGCGGCAACATTCGCGACTATTCGAGAGCTTCAACTGTGTCGGAGGAATTGTCAAAGTCTTCCAAGCGCCATTTGCTTCGTCACGAAATTGAAGTTGTAATCGCAACGTTGTTGGTACTTCGGTGGGGATGTAATTGAATGTTAGTCGCACATTACCGTTAGCGGCAGCTTGGACCCTCATACCTTCGAGAATCACTAGTCCATCTTGTGCTTCCTCCTGAGCATTTGGTCCATGTCGCAACCTAGGGAAGTTGGCTGGCGTATCAAACACCACGTCTGCCACGAAGGTACTGGTCAAAACTGCTTGGCGCGCCGCCCGCTGTCGAGCTTCGATGGCCTCAAGCTCCGCCTGAGCTCGGGCGACAAAATTCGGACTTTCCTCACTCGCAGAAATAACTTTCGCGGAAGGTTCGTTTGTGGCCGAAATGTTTTGTTGTTCTGCACCGTCTGGTTTTTCCATCTGCATTGGCAGAGCTGGTGGATTTGCCGTAGCTTTGTTGTCTTTGACATCTGCAGTGTTTGATGTCTTGTTCATCTGTGGAGGGGCTAGAGATTTTTCTAAATTCGAACGAACTTCGGCATAACTCATATCCCATTTCTTGTTTTCTGAGATAACTGAGTTGAGCCTGTCGAGGAGGTTTTTTCTTCGCAGCGCGTGAATCGCATCGACTTTTATCTGAGATGGAGCATGGTACAGATCGATCCACAATGGTTCGGAATCCGAGCTCGCGATTCCACATCCGCTCAATTCTACCGCTCGAAATACAAGCCGATGGCGACCGGTAGCTAAAAGTTTGTCTAAAGCAAAATCGTAACATCCAGGTGCGTTCTTTACTGGCGACCCTTTAATGGTGCCGAAGTCACCGATGCTTGCCACTAATTCGCGTTCGTTTGTCGGCTGAATATTGGCAAATCGAACTCGCAGATACTGCTTGCACGCAATCGTTGACGGATTGGCTCCAACGGGAATCAAGCCGGATTCATTTGTTCCAGCCGCCACAATTCGAGGTGTCACCGGGGGGACGACATGAAGATGCACCGGAGCCGATAATCCGCTCCAGCGATCGCCTGTACGGTATTCCACCTGCAATACAAACTTACCTAGAGGCGGACACGACCAGACAAATGTTTTCGAAGTGTGTGCTGCATCGAGCGACATCGTGGAAAACCGCGCGAGAGCTTCGGGGTACGTTGCAGCCTCATTTTCGGGTGCAAGCAAAGATGGATGAACTTGAGCACCATTGACCCAAAAACGGACTTCTTCCGCGATGGTGGTTGCAGGAACACGGACTTGGATTACGAGTGGCCCGATAGGAAAAATCTCCAGTCGAGCATGGGTTTGGCGACTAATTCCCGTAACAGACACATCTTCGTATCCAGAAGTAACTGCCAAGATTGGCCGAGCCAATGGATCGTTGTCGATCGTTCCCGCATTTTCATCGTCGCCTGATAAGTCATTTAGGAATTTCGCGTGCTCGTCAACAACCTCGCATACCGAGTCAGATATTGGAAACTCGGTGTGCTGATCGCTGTCGACGTCTGAAGATTTCTCCACTGAAGTTTCCGCCGCGCCAGGTTCGAAATTTGGAGGCGGTACCACATTTCGGTCTTGGCAGTATGCAGTGACCGGGCCAAGAAAAAGCAACCCGAGAGAAACTGATCGAATCAAAAATGATCTGACTTGGGTAAACATCGAGGTAAAACCCTTTGAAATCCGTGAAATTCAAGTGCGTACCGAACTCTAGTTCGCTCTATCGCGATCACTTGGACGGCTCCTGAATGAGGGAGTAAAAGCCCTCAATTCGTGTCAACTTGTAGCAACTGTGCCGAATGAACAGGGATTTCCAATTGGTAACGTTTTACCTCGGAGCGATGGTGGGCGACTCTTATTGAGGCTCCATCAATAATTCATCACGAAAGTTATAGGCGATTTTTGGCTGGAGAGGTTTTCTATTCTTGAATACGCCAGGGTGGAAACCGGCGATTCTTGCCTGCGTTATATAAGCATATGAGATTGGAAGAAGGATCTCGAAGTCGTGCCTCACGCCACAACCATGGCTCGTCTTTAGGTAGCTGAAGAAAGTGATAACCCTCTCGTATCAATTGGTCTACTTTGGCGTCCAAGTCGGGACATTCAAAGTAGATAATCACACCGGATGCACCGAGATCAAACTCGGCGTGCTCGAGGGAGAAGGTCGAGCCTCCGTCGGGACATTCGAAGCGTGCGTACCTTGGAGCAGAGTTTACAATGAGACGGAACCCCATGCCGCGATAAAATGCAATCGATCTCTCAACGTCCCTGGCAGGGAGTGTCACTTGATTAAGGTTCATGGTTCCACGCATATGGCAATGCGGATGATTATCGCCGCATTTGGAAGACGCCTTGATCTTTGCGCGAGTTATAGTTGGCTGTAAATTGTCCGCCGGAAACGCTGGCAGTCATGTTATAGATTCCGAGCAAGGGTAGTCTCTTACTAGCTGCCAACGTCGTTCCGCATTCGTCTGCCGCGACGGGGATCATCGTCACTTTATATGTAAACGGTATTACCAACGCAAATCTGCCAACGAATCTGGCGTCATAGTTTCCATCAGGACGTTGGTGAATAACCGCTCGCATCGGGCCATGATGCCCGGAAGTATGACTGGTCCAGTCACCTCGCCATCGTCCCGCTGGTTCGCCTGCCATGGCGTGCGCGGATATCATCACGATCCAGGCCATCACGAAAACAAGTATTGCAGAGTACTTCATGGAATTGCCTCGAAGAAGGTTTAACGATTCAATATTGGTAAGCTTGGCCCAGTGCAGGCGTGTGCTATCGTAAGCACCAGTTTAATTTTAATTCGGCACGGCATTAAGCCTACTCGGAATTTGGCGTCATTCGATTTTGGAAGGTACGAGCATGAGACTGTACAAAGTTCGCCAACGACTCGTATCGCGTCCGCTAGCGGATATTGCTAGCGCTGTGGATAACTCGCTGAATAAACTGAAATTGCCTATCCCGCGAGGTGACGTGGCGATCACTGTCGGCAGTCGTGGGATTTGCAACTTGCCCGCGATCATCCGAGCATGCGGTCGCTGGCTGCGCGATCAAGGTGCGAACCCATTTATCGTCCCAGCGATGGGATCGCATAATGGAGCAACCGCCGATGGCCAGCGAAACATGATTGAGTCGCTTGGCATTACTGAATCTGCTATGGATATGCCAATTCGATCCAGCATGGAAGTGGTTCAAATTGCGGAGGTCGCCACGGGTCCCGTCTTTATGGACCAGCACTGTTACAACAGTGCGGGTGTATTGGTCGTCAATCGCATCAAGTTGCATACATGTTTCTCGGGGCCGGTGCAAAGCGGTTTGGTCAAAATGATGGTTGTGGGCATGGGCAAGATTCGATCCGCTCAGACTTTTCATTCGACCCCCACGGTGCGTATGAAGGATATGTTGTTGGAGATGGGCAAATGCGTCTTGGATTCCGGGAAAATCCTTGCGGGGCTAGCGATTCTCGAAGATGGCTTTGACGAAACGGCAGAAATCCACGCCCTGGCACCACACGAAGTCTTACAGCGTGAAGCTGAGTTACTGTCTCATCATCGCACTTATTTTCCTGAGTTACCGATCGACGAATTGAACGTTTTAGTCGTCGATTCGATTGGCAAAACATTTAGTGGCACAGGCATGGACACCAACGTTATCGGCCGGCGCGGGATTCCTGGATACGAGGACCTGGCACGTCCTCGCATTCGTGCTATCGCCGCTCTTAATTTGGTAGAAAAATCCCAAGGGAATGCGATTGGAGTTGGATTAGCCGACTTCATCACTCGACGGTTGCGAGATCAAATTGACGAACACAAAACGCTGGTAAACGTGCTGACCACCGCCGACATGGATCGCGCCAAAATTCCCGCCACACTAGCAGATGACCAAGCCTTAATCGAACTGGTTGCTGGCCGTTACGGGAAGCAGCGTTGGATGTTCATCCCCAATACATTACACCTAGGCGAATTGTACATTTCTGAAGATCTTGTCAGTGAAGTCCGTGCCAATCCGATATGTCATGTCGAACCGGAGCCCATTGAGTTAGCCTTCAGTGACGGTCGCCATCAACTGCGATTTTCCGTGTGAGCCGCAATTGAGAGCACGATGGCCCCAGACAACTTTTATACGCAGGCAGAATGTTCGTTCAGAAGCCATTTGCAGGCCGTCGGGCCGGACTAGAGCGTTATTGTGGACGAACTTTTTTTGCTCGCCCTTGAGTCCAAAGTCGCAGGCCTTCGAGACGCTGTTGCCCTCGATGAAAATATGCTTCACCAAGTTGGTTGAGGTGTTGGCGATATGCTTGCGCTCGTTCGTTGCGCCAATGTGGTCGAGTGGCTTCTAACCAACCTTGTTGTATACAAACTTCGCTGAGCGCTTCACCTAGGACTCGATGACCTTCGACTGTCGGATGAACGTGATCCACAAGCCACTTATTACCGACGACGGAGTGCTCGCTAGCGTCCGAAAAAATCTGTTCAGCATCGACCAGCGGTACAGCAAATTCATCAGCAAGCTCTGTGACGATCTGACGAATAGCTAAGGTGGCTCGCAAAGGGCAGACGTCGGTATCCACTGCCTTTTCAAGACTCTCCTTAGCAGCTTTCCATTCGTGTTGTTCCCATTGAATGCGGCCCAGAAAATACCAAGCACCGGCGTGATGAGGATCCAGTTGTAATAAATCATCAAGCGCGCTGCGGACTAACTTCAAGTCACCATGAGCTCCTTGAGCAGTTTGCCATGCTTCCGTAAATCGCTGACTTGTTTCAGCATCCAGCGTCGCGTCGGTTTCGAATTTAAAAGGTGGGCAATCCAACAAATTAACGACAGGACGCATCAGGATTAATGGAACGCGAGCCGATTGGCAATCCACGATCATTTGGCCCAAATTCCAACGAAAATGGTTAATCACCGGTTCGCGCCAAGGGTCGTCGCGATGGTAAGCTTCTAAACCACCCTGGTAATCCAGCAATGCATCGACTTCAGCGGCCATCGCCGTACGGTTGGTAACTTGGAAACGATCCTGTGAGTCGGTTGAATCTAGTACCTTGTCCGACAAATAGTTAATCCACCTTACGATAAGTAAATTGGTCAAGCTGTGGCGAGCGCTTGTGTATGCGGCAGGTACCGATTGCCAATCTTGGTAAGTTCTTTTTTCTAAAAACTCATTCTGACCGGTGTAAACGACAATCAGGTCGGGACCGTACTGCAACACCTCTCTCAATATGTTTCGTACACGGTAACTTGCGTAAGAAAGTCCCCCGCAATTAATCACTTCGATGGGGCGCTCGGGGTTCGCGATCTGCAGGTTTAATTGCAGCCACTGGCCAAACGCTGTTTCAGTACTAAATGGTTCTCCTTGCGTCGTGGAGCCTCCTAAGCAGAAAACGCGAAATGTGTTCGGTCCCTTTTCTGCGTCGAATTCTGCGGGGCGAAAGAGGTTCATGCGTCGGTTGCTGATACGATACTTTTGCGCCTTTATATCTAGTTCGAACAACGGGCTCAGATTGTGCAAATCAATGTAGGGATCGACCGCCACTGTAGTTGGGGGTACGTGCATTACCCGCAAGATCGCTTCTAATAGCACAATCGGCATTAGACCGATTCCAATCGCAGCCAGCCTGAACAGCCAAATCTGGTTTGACCGGAAAAATGTGTATGCGGTTCTCATCAACTTTCACGTCTGCAAACAGTATGACGGTTACGAACAGGCGAGTTCTCACTAGTATGAACAGCAGCAAGAGATGCGGTCCATATTGCCAGTAGAATATGCTCTTGTCTTTGGTGTCGGCGGACATCGACGAATTCTGCGTATTTGTTATTACCTAATTTCGGTAATGTGAGTTCATTTGATTCATTATCCAACGCGGCTCGAATACGAGCCAACTTCGATTCGAGGGGACGGAGCAAGTGCATGAGAGTCTTGGTAACTGGTTCAAGCGGGTTAATTGGTTCGGCTGCGGTGCGACACTGGGATGCATTGGGGGCTGATGTCGTTGGTGTCGATAACGACATGCGGCAAGTATTTTTTGGTCCGCAGGGGAGCACTCAGTGGAATCTTGAACGCCTCCAGCGAGACACGAAACGGTTTCAACACAAATCTTTGAATATCTGCGATCGCGAAGCAATCGACGAGCTGTTCAAAACGCACCAGTTCGAGTTGATCGTGCATTGTGCGGCCCAGCCGTCGCACGATAAGGCAAAGGACATTCCGTTACTGGATTTCGACGTCAACGCCGGAGGTACGATCAATCTGCTGGAAGCAACTCGCCGTTATTCCCCTGACGCTGTATTCTGTCACATGAGCACCAACAAAGTTTATGGTGATGCGCCGAACGAAGTGCCACTAAAAGAGTTAGACACGCGCTGGGAATACGCTCGTCCCGATGATTGGCATGGAATCGACGAAAACTGCCGTATCGATCGAACCACGCACTCATTGTTTGGAGCCTCCAAAGCAGCAGCTGACATCATTGCCCAGGAATATGGGCGTTATTTCGGTATGAAAGTGGGAGTGTTTCGGGGTGGATGTTTGACCGGCGCATCCCACTCGGGTGTTGAGTTGCACGGATTTTTGTCATATTTGGTACATGTGGCTGTCCACGGCAAACCTTACACAGTATTTGGATACAAAGGCAAACAAGTTCGCGACCAAATTGAAAGCAGCGATGTGATTCGGGCGTTCGAAGCATTTGCCAGCAAGCCGCGTCCCGGTGAAGTCTACAACCTGGGAGGAGGGCGTGGAAATTCCGCATCTATGTTAGAGTGCATTCAATTGATCGAGCAAATCAGCAAGTATCGAGTGCGATACTCGTATTCTGAAACGAATCGGGTTGGCGATCATATCTGTTACATTAGCGACTTACGAAAAATTCGCAGCCACTATCCAGCTTGGAACATCACAGTCAGCCTACCTGAAATGCTCGGACGCATGATAGAAATGGAAGAGCTGAAGAAAAACTGAGAGACTCGCTGTCAGTAGTGAAGTCACATGATGCACTTGGCGGCATGATTCGAAACTGCAGAATACTCGTTCCACGGCTCTGCAGAATACTCGTTCCAAGGCTCTGCCGGTTCTGCCTTGGAATTTGGTGCACTTGAGGCTCTGCCGGCACTGCCTCGCGAGAACGCAAATCCCCACGACCAAGTAACCGTAGAATTACAGGCGGAGCTGGCGGGGCATCTGATTATTAGGCAGAGCCGATAAACCAGTGCACTACTGTCGCTCCCCAAGTTCCGATTCGTTTGGCTGCCATTGGCCCGAGAGAAGCTTCCAGAGAGAAGCTTATTGTGTGGTCTCTCCGTCGATCTATCGTATATGGTATCCCTAGAATCCTATTTAAGAACCGGATTGCTGCAACGCTGGAAACTTGATCTATTGTTGCGTTACCTACACAATGGCTCTTCTAAAGTGTCTAGCGATCGACACAATTACAGACGCTGTTGGTTAGGTACATAGTTGAACGGCGCTTCATTCGATAAATTAAGGTTTTGGCGAGCCAATTAACCAGAGTACAATTCCATCAGGTTCTTGTTGATTTCGCGACTAAAATCGGACGCGCACGCGTTCCGGTCGTTCGCAAGTGGCGCTGTGCGACTGATAAATGTTGAATAGCGCGAGTGGTCAATACAAAGGGTGTTGCGGTGAACTTTTTTGCCCATCATGTGCGGCTGTTCAATGTGATTTTTGTGCTGGTATCGGCATCGTTTGCACTGCCCGCGACAGCTCAAACTGCATGGCAACCAGGGCCTGGCGCGGAGGCCGCAATGGCTCAGATTAACGACAGTGCGCTGCGAGCCGGAATTCGTTTCTTGGCCGACGATTTGCTTGAGGGACGTGGCCCCGGTTCACGCGGTGACGCTTTGGCCCAGCGGTATATCGCTACTCAATGGGAGGCGTTGGGCCTCAAGCCTGCATCGGAAGAACGAACCTGGTATCAAGCCGTTCCGTTGGTTGGTGTAACAACTCGAGTGCCGCCGGAGATTGTATTTCGTCGGGGTGGGAAGAGCATAACACTTAAGTACATCGAAGATATGATCGCGACCAGTGGTAAAGCACAAGCAAAAACATCTGTTCGAGATGCGGAGTTAGTGTTTGTTGGTTACGGCATCCAGGCTCCCGAGTACCAGTGGAATGATTTTAAGAATACAGACCTAAAAGGCAAGATTCTGCTAGTGATGAATAACGATCCCGAGGATGACCCCAATCTGTTTGCTGGCAAGCGACGATTGTACTACGGGCGCTGGGATTATAAGTACGAGATGGCGGCAAAGCTTGGTGCGGCAGGAGCGATTATCATTCATACCACACCCTCGGCTGGATATCCATTTCAAGCAGTGCAGACCTCATGGACTGGTGAGGAGTTTGAGCTTAAGAATACGTCTGGACCAAGATTGGACATGCGAGGTTGGGTGTCTGAAACATCGGCATACAAACTCGCACAACTTGCGGGCCAGGATCTCGATCGCTTACGTCAAGTGGCACAAACACGAGAGGTTCAGCCGGTTCCATTAGGTATCACTTTGTCGCTGGAACTGAGCTGTCAAATACGCGAACAGAATACTGGCAATGTGCTGGGCTTGCTGCCCGGCAGCGATCCTGAGATGAGTCGAGAGACGGTGGTATTTATGGCTCACCATGACCATCTTGGGTTTGCTGCACAGCGCGATCAACGTGGCGACAATATTTGTAACGGAGCCATAGATAATGCCTCTGGCACTGCGGCATTGCTTGCTATCGCGCGCGCCATGGCTGCGCTAAGTGATCGACCAAAGCGGTCCATTCTTTTTGCAGCCGTCGGAGCCGAGGAGCAGGGTTTGCTGGGTTCTAAGTATTTGGCAGAACATAGCCCCATTCACCCTGGTGATTTGGCAGCGGTCATCAACATAGATGGCGTGAATATCCTTGGCCGTACACATGACGTCAACGTAATTGGAAACGGCAAGTCAAGTCTCGATCGTTGGGTCGAAAGTGTTGCGAAGTGGCAAGGGCGAGTGGTCACACCCGACTATTTCCCGGACCGAGGGTATTATTACCGGTCTGATCAGTTTAGTTTGGCCAAAGTTGGAGTACCTGGCGTCTACTTGCACAGTGGTGTCAATGTCGTGGGCAAACCTGACGGATGGGGTAAACAACAGCTCGAAGAATGGGTCGAAAAATATTATCACCAACCAAGCGATGAATACCGTGATGACTGGGACTTGAGCGGCGCGATCGACGATATTCGATTGCTCGCCCATGTTGGTTTAGCCATTGCAAATGATCCCAATCTCCCCACTTGGAACCCAGGCGACGAGTTTGAAGCAGCACGCAACAGCGCACTCAAAAACCGTCCTGTGCGATAGGCTTTGGTACGGCTTTTGGTAAGGGGTGGAGAAATTTCGCCCCCACTTTCTCTGAGGCAGATTGCCGCGCGGACCTTGAGCGAGCTTGTGGTCTGGCGGATAATTGATGGACCATTGATCAACAAGTTTGGACAGGAATCGAAGCCACCTGGCCGCCGAACATGTACTGAATCGCTTTCGAATTGGAATTGCCGCATGACACGTTGGATCAAAGATCTGGAGCACCAAACGCGCAGGTTCTTTCTGAAAGATTCTGCGATTGGCTTGGGAGCGATTGCTTTGGGCGGCTTGCTTGAGCCTTCGAGCCCCCGTGCGAGCGAAGCTGCAAATCCGTTAGCTACACGAATTCCTCACTTTCCCGCCAAGGCCAAGCGAGTCATTTATCTGCACATGACCGGTTCGCCACCGAATCTCGATTTGTACGATTACAAACCTGAATTGGTTAAGCGCTCTGGTGAAGATTGCCCTCAGTCTTTTTTGCACGGCCGGGAGTTTGCATTCACCACGGGCACTCCCAACTTGCTC
>CAZVBC010000211.1:0-12047 GCA_964625155.1 uncultured Pirellulaceae bacterium | reverse complement strand
TCGAACACGCCAAAGCCAGATTGGGTGCTCAAGCCGCTCAAGTCCACTGGATTGTAGGAGACATCTGCCAAATCACAGAGCTGCCCTCCTGCGACATCTGGCATGATCGGGCTGTGTTCCACTTCCTGACCGAACCGCATGACCGTCGAAAGTACGTTGAATTGGTCACTCGGACAGTGCGCATCGGCGGCCATGTGATCATCGGAACCTTTGCGGTGGACGGCCCGCTGAAGTGCAGTGGACTGGAGGTCTGCCGATACAATGCGGACACGCTGTCGCGCGAGCTGGGACCACGCTTTAAGCTGGTGCAAGAGCGGTCACACACGCATTTAACGCCAACCAATAAGCCGCAGCAATTCTTCTTCGGCCTGTTCGAACTCTTGCCTCCGTTAGAGGTGTCCATGGTTACGCCGAACTCGTCGGCGTGATCAAAGCCGTATGATCAGATGAACGTTGTTGTCGCACCCTGTTACCGCTGTGAAAGGAACTCGATCCATGTCGCTTCCCGTGAAACTCCTCATTATCCTGGCGATGGCAGTCCATGCGCTGCCAGTTGTTTCGGCTCAAGACAAAAGTGTTCAGTTTGTCGCTGTCGCTGACGGATTCGATGAGGCGCACAAGAATCATCCGATGCCGGTCGTCGTGCCAAACGCTTCGAAGCTGCAGTTTCCGATCATTCCGAAACACGGCGGGGTTCTACCTCGTCCCAAAGCGGTCGAACAACCACGCTCAGGTGCCAAGGTGGTCTTTGATGCCACGGCCGATGCGAAGCCCGCCGATGTCAATAAAGGGCTCGACCGCGTCGCCCGACTGCTCAATCTCTACGGAGTGGCCGGACTGAAAGCCCAGGACGTGAAGATCACGATTGTGCTGCACGGCGAAGCCACCAAGTCCGTCTTGAACGACACGGCCTACAAAATGAGGTTCCAGGTGGATGAGAATCCGAATCTCCCGTTGATCCGCGAGCTTCAGAAGGCAGGCGTGGAAGTCTTGGTGTGCGGCCAGGCCCTCAATTACAAAGGCTTCCCGGATACCGAAGTCTCCGGCGGAGTTCCCATTGCCGCTGCCGCATTGACCGTCGTCGTCAACAAGCAGACCGACGGTTACTCGTACATTCCTGTTCCATAAATTGAAGAAGCATCGTCGACATGTACCCTAACCACTTGCTAGCGATTTGCGGATTTTTCGTTGCCTTAACCTAAAACTGGTTAGCTTTTTGGATGCCGAATCGAACCAATCGTGTCAGCGGTAAGAGGGCTTCGCATTGGTCCATCCTTGAACGAGAATTCCCAATCAAGGATCTTCTATTGGCAAAAACTCGATACCAACGGTACAGCAGGTTTTAGCGATTGCCTAAGTTTATTTCTAACAACATAATCGCAAGTGGCGCTGTCCAATTAGGGCTAGTGATGGGTGGTGGATTGCAAAGAAACCACAGCTCCCCTGGTCAGTTTGGTTCGCTCGGCTGCGCTGCCGTTTGCGACGGAGATTTCTAGCCAGCCTTGCGAGCCGACGAGTGCCACAAGGTGTCCATGGTCAGTATCGCCATAAGTCTGAACTCGGCGTACTAGATAAAGCGAATCGCCACATCGCAGCTCAAGCGTGTCAGTTGCAAGGTGGCTCGTGAACATCGCAGCGGGGATGTTGGTAATAAGATTTCCGAATCGGTCGATCGACAAGATTTGCCCCGTGCAACAGGTTTCCTCCCACGTCGCTTGCGGTACCTCAAGCTCGCAAATATGCCTCATCGGCCCGCCGACTTGAGCTACATTTAAGCCGATGGCGATTCGCGCAGCGACAGGAGCCATGACATCTCGGCCATGAAATGTGGAACTCACAGAGTTTCGAAACCACTGTTCATTTTCCACTGCATAAATTGCAGTGGCGGGATAGCGCTGCAGCAGCAAGCTGATCAATCCGTTGTCGGGCAGAATAAATGTCTGTTCACAGGCTTCGACGCATAGGATTGTTCGTTTTGTACCAACACCAGGGTCGACTACCGCCACATGAATTGTGCCAGGAGGAAACAGTGGAGCTGTCTCCAATAGAGCGCGAGCGCCACCGAGAATATCTTGCGGCGCGATGTCATGCGTAATGTCAACGACGGTCACAGAGGGTGCCAGTGAATAGATCACGCCCTTCATCTGTGCAACATATGTATCGGCAGTACCGAAGTCGGTCAGCAGCGTGATCAAACGTGCCATGATGAGCAACTGTTAACGACGTTGTTCGATCAATTGTTGGCACATTTCGCGGACCAGTCGTGGATCAGCGTTGGGATTCTTTTTCTTAGCCAGTCCGATCAAGGACCCCAGCCCTTTGGCATTCCCTTCGAGTACTTGCGCAACCACTTGCGGATTCTCTTCGAGTAACTGGCGGCAGAGTTGCTCGATCTGGCTGCGATCGACCGATTCGATTCCCAATGCGGTTCGAGCGGCTGCGAAATCGGCTTGCGGATGGTCGATCCAGTACTGGAAGACATCCTTTGCCCGAGTCGTATCGATTTCGTTGGACTCGATGGCTTGCAAAAGCGATGCTAGTTTCTCGGCAGTTACGGGCAGATTTGTAATGTCGAGACTGAGTTCCTTCAATGTACGCAAGATATCTTGCTGAATCCAACTGCTAACACGCTTCGCTGCAGCGCCAGCACGGACCGCAGCGTCAAAATACTCGACGACGGCATGTCCTTGCGAGACAATCACATCAGCGTCGTAAGGCTTCAAGCCGTGTTCGTTTTGCAACCTAATGCGCAGTTGAGACGGTAACTGCTTGAGTTCTTTTTGAGCATCTAATAATTGCTCGGCAGCAACGCGCAAGGGGACCAAATCTGGATCGGGAAAGTAGCGGTAATCGCTGGACTCTTCCTTTTCTCGTTGAGGCAATGTAACACCGGCTGCGTCGTCCCAGCCACGCGTCTGTTTGGGAGATTGCCCCTTTTCACGGCCAGTCTTTTTCCATTCCGCGTATTGTCGCTGCGCCTCATATGCGAGCGCGCGTTCTACTGCACGAAAGCTGTTCATATTCTTGACCTCGACGATAGGCGTTGCAATATTACGCCCAGCAGATTCGAGATGCAGATTTATGTTGGCATCGACTCGCAAGCTTCCTTCCTGCATGTTGCAATCAGAAACTCCTAGGTACGTAAGCAACAATTTGAGTTCGGTCAGGTAACCCTTGGCTTGCTCCGGAGAATGCATATCGGGATACGTGACAATTTCAAGCAACGGAGTTCCGGTTCGGTTCAAATCGATACGTGAATCGGCACGTCCTGCGACTTCGTCGTGCATGCTTTTGCCAGCGTCTTCTTCCAAATGAGCGCGTATGATGCGCACTTTCTGCAAGCCTTGTTCGTCCTGTGGATCAGCAAATTCGAGGAAACCTTCATAACATATTGGCTGATCAAACTGGCTGATCTGATAGCCCTTAGGCAAATCGGGATAAAAATAGTTTTTGCGATCCCATTTGGTAACGGTCGCGATTTGGCAGTTGAGAGCTAATCCCGTCCTGATGGCCAGTGCCACGGCTTGCTGATTGAGTACCGGCAGAGAACCTGGCAGTCCCAAGCAGACCGGGCAAACTTGTGTATTGGGTGGTGCACCAAAAGTTGTAGAACAACCACAAAAAAGTTTTGTATGGGTATTCAGTTGCACATGAACTTCTAACCCAATCACCAACTGAAATGCTGCTTGAGTCATGATAGAGTGGCCACTTGTGGCTGAAATAATCCAGCTTGTTGAAGCCGATGGGCCGCACACAGCAATTTATCCTCTGCCAGCGGCGGTCCTTGTAACTGAACACTAACGGGAAGTTGACCAGCATCGAAACCAGCCGGAATCGAGAGAGCTGGGATACCTGCAAGATTGGCACCAACTGTGTACAAATCTCCCAAATACATCTGAACCGGGTCTTCGAGCTTTTCTCCTAATCGAAATGCCGTAGTGGGTGTTACGGGCCCCAAGATCAGGTCGACTTTTTCGAACGCCTGGCAATAATCATCAAAAATCAATCGCCGAACTTGTTGGGCTTTGCGATAGTACGCATCGTAATACCCAGAGCTGAGCGCAAACGTTCCAAGCATGATGCGACGTTTGACCTCCGCTCCAAATCCCTGGCTCCGGGAATGGCAATACATTTCATCCAACGTCCAGTCACCAGGAACCGACTTCGCCTCTGCACGAAAACCATAATGGGCGCCATCAAAGCGAGCCAGATTGCTGCTCGCTTCGCAAGACGCAATCACATAGTACGTTGGAATTGAATAGCGACTGTAAGGCAACTCGACGTCGACAATTTTCGCTCCGGAAGTTTGCAACATATCGATCGATCGCTCGACAGCCTGCCGAATCGCGGGTGCCAGCCCTTGGTGATCGACTTGGTCCCGAACCACACCGACGCGCAATCCTGCTATTGGTTGCGTAACTAGCCGCGAGAACTGCGGGACCTGCGAGGACAATGAGGTACTATCGCGATGATCGTGTCCAGCAATCACTTCGAGGCACGCAGCCAAGTCCTCGACGTTGTGGGCCATGGGGCCGATTTGATCAAGACTGCTTGCAAATGCGATCAAACCATAACGACTGACTCGGCCATAGGTGGGCTTGAGTCCACATACTCCACAAAATGCTGCGGGTTGCCGAATGGAGCCACCTGTATCCGTACCGATTGTCAGCGGCGCCATTCCGGCGGCCAAGGCGGCTGCCGAACCTCCGCTCGAACCTCCTGCGGTACGCTCCAGAGACCAAGGATTGTGTGCTGCGCCGAAGATGCTGGTTTCTGTACTGGCACCCATGGCAAATTCGTCCATATTGGTTTTGCCAACAACAACCAATCCGGCCCGTTCCATCTTTTGTACGCACGTGGCGGTATACGGAGCGACATAGTTTTTTAGAATTCGCGAACCGCAGGTTGTAGGAAGGCCTTCAGTACAGAGTATGTCCTTGATTGCAATCGGCACACCGGCCAGCGAACCTAGGGAATTGCCGTTAGCGATCTGGTCATCGATCCAACGAGCGCGCTCTAACGCTTGATCAGCGCAAACATGAGTAAATGCAACGATTTTCGAATTGAGCTGCGAGATTCTGTGTAGGAAGTGTGTGACCGCTTCTCGGCTAGAAATCTCTCTGGCAGCAATTTTGCGTCCGATGTCAATCGCTGAAAGTTGTTCTAGCTTCATTTCCGAATCCACAAATCGGCACTTAGTGATCGTGCCCTATAACAGGAGGAACTCGGAAACACTCATCGTCGCGCTGTGGCGCGTTCGAGAGCGCAGCTTGTCGGTCTAAGCTTGGCGACAACACGTCGAGGCGTACGACCGAATGCAAATCGAGCGCGTGCGCCATCGGTTCGACCCCATCGGTGGGTACGGTAGACAATAGCTGGACCATTTCCACGATCCGACCTAATTGGTCCGTAGTCGAATCCAACTGTGATTCTGGCAGGTAAAACCTTGCCAGCTTTGCAACCTTGAGGACTTCAGCAGAGGAGAGCTGCATGACCGTAACGTTCGCTAAGCCTTAGCCACGGTCGGAAGTTGGAACGGCTTTTGTTTGACAATCTTGCGGATCAGCCCACTACGAATGCACTGCACACAAACGCGTTGAGTCGTATGTTGCCCAGAGGGGAGTTCGACTTTTACGTTTTGCAGATTGGGTTGGAACTTGCGCCGACTGATTCCAGTAACCTTCGTACCGACACCACCCAAGTACTTGGCTTTACCGCGAATTTCAATTCGGTTGCCCATTTGAGCAGTTTTTCCACAAACTTCACACTTCCGCGCCATCGAGCCAAGCTCCCCATCCAAGAGTCAACCCCAAGCCACTTTCCTCGAAAGTCCTTCAGTCGCCAGGGTTTAGGTTAATACTCGCACTGTCGAGTGATGCTTCACCCAACCATCAAACCACGGCAACCACTTGCCGTAAGTCGAGAAGTATACAGCATTTCCAAGCACTGGCAACGCCATTTGACACTGCCAGCCGCAGCATGTTCAGAAATCGGATTACTGCCGAGGAACCTCACCTGGTTCGCTTTGAGCTCCCGTCTGAATAGCGAAAATGCGATTTCGATTAGCAATATACAGAGTCTCATTCGCAGCGACTGGCGTTGTATAAACAGCACTGTCCATATTCAGTTCTGCGATCTTATTGATCTCCTTTGAGACTTGGAAAATAGCGATGTCGCCATCTTCGTCACTGATGTAGACACGATCTTCGACAATCAAGGGTGAAGCCCAAGAGGCTGCAAACATATCGTAGGTCCAATGCGCCTTGCCAGTTTTCGCGTCTAAGCAATGGAACACGCCGCTAAAGTCAGCGACGAACAACAGCCCGTTTTTGATAGCAACCGTTCCGCAAGTGCGATGCATGGTTTGCTCGAATTCTTCCGGATCGTTGCCGACGTAATGCCAAACCGCTGCGGAATTGGGGTTATCTCGCTGGATATCTCCTGCTTTTTCATCTAGGGCCTGCAGCCGTTTGTGATCAATCGGTTTGCTTGGGTCTTTCGAATTATAAACAATCGTGGGACTGACATCTCCGCGTTTGGTTGGGTCAATGGCCCACAGATGTCCACCACCTTCGCCATGCTCGGGGTCTTCACCAACACCCACATAGACGAGCCCGTCATAGATCACTGGAGTACCAATAATGTGGTTGCGAGTTGCTGCACCTCCCAAAAGGTACAGAGACTCTTTTGGATTACAATCGAATTTCCACAACAGTTTGCTTTTTCCATTTTCACCGGCCGCAGCAAAACTGTACAACCAACCATCTCCGCCACCGAACAATACCTGAGCTTCTCCACCGAGTACCGCGTAGGCTGGCGAAGACCATTGTCCATGCAAAACGTTCTCACCTGGCGAATTGTCAGTCCACAAAACTTCTCCAGAATCGCGATTGATACAAATAAAGCTTGGGGCACCGCTGGCAGGCAAATTGATATGGCCTTCATCGACGCCATTCGAGGTGTTCACGAACAACATATTACCAGCCGACGTCACGGAACAGCTACACATATTGTGCTGCGACACTCCCAGTTGCTTCATCATGTTTACGGTCCAAATCACATCTGCTTCATCCTTGTTTTGGTTCGGTTCGGTTTTGAACGGCCCATCGTTTTCACCATCATGAAAACCTTCGGTGTCTAGACATGCAACTTCACCTCGGCTGGTGACATACCACAACCGTTCACCATCGATTAACGGCGAGCAACAGATGCCTTGATTGGGCCAATCATGAACACGTCCGGTCGGGAGTTTTTCGCTGGAGTGTTGCCACATAAATTTTCCATTTTGCTCATCAAACGAGAGCAGGACTCCAAGATCAATATTGCTGGGGTAGCGTTTGACATAACCGGCTCCGTTATTGGTACCGACGTAAACACGCCCATTAGCGATAACGGGATTACCGTAGGTCTCCGAACCAAGGGGCATTGACCAGCGAATGTTTTTTCCTGCCCCCACATCCCACATGGTGGGAATGTTCTTGGCGTCGGGTACATTGTTTCTGAGTGATGAACCTGCCCACTGAGGCCAGTCACCTTTCTTTACCTTGAGTTCGGCAATTAACTTTAGCGCCTCGGCTGTGGGATCGTACTGTCCCTGCCCTTGGGCGTTGTGGATTTGCAGTATCGATCCGGTCAGGATTAGTGCTAAACAAATCAGTATGCGCATGTGAAATTGCCTTTTACTTGTTGGGAGTCACTTCAACATTGTCGATGTAAAATTCGGCGTAGCTGGCATTCCCAAATAATCCTGGGCTGCCATGGGTATTGGGAGTCGCGTCAGTGGCTTCGATAGTCCAGGTGTCCGGTTCAGCCTCTCCTCGCTTCCATGCTTTACCTCGTAATGTTACCTGCCCATCCTTGTTCTCGCTTTGGAATTTCAGGGTATACCACTTGCCGGTTTCCCATTCAAACGGAATAGTTTTGGCGAAACGCAGCTCCAAGCGTGGT
This sequence comes from uncultured Pirellulaceae bacterium, assembly GCA_964625155.1. GTDB lineage: Bacteria > Planctomycetota > Planctomycetia > Pirellulales > Pirellulaceae > Aureliella. Next base: position 4,100 of record CAZVBC010000211.1, on the reverse strand, counting down.
GTCCAAGAACGAATTTGAAGCTGCCCCTTGGCCATCATATCCAGGGTATAACGTTGGTTAATTAAACCCATATCAGGTCGCTGGTTGTTTTGAGTAGTTGCATATACATCGGATTGAATTGTGTAGTCGTGCAACGATGTCCAGCCCATCCACAGTTGGCTGCGCGTTCCTTTAGGTATCGTGCTTACCTTGACTAAAGTTGCTTGCCCATCAAACTCTTTCGGTTGATGTCGATAAGCTGCCCCAATCCAGGTCCCCGGTACTTTTTTGTCATCGAAGGTGAATTTCCAAGGCAGCGGTGGAATGACTCGAATTCTCGCGGTACTAGTTAGATTGTCGACTTTTGCTGTGACGGTGACCACACTGTGTGCAGCGTCATCGGCTGCTTTAAAGTTCCCTTTTTCATCAATGGTACCACCACCCTCAACCGTAAATTTTGCATCGGCAAGTTTTAGATATTGGCCGAACTTGTTGTATGCACGAACTTGATATGGGGTTTGTTGGCCGGGTGCTAACATCGCTTCGACCGGCGCAATTTGGATATGAGCGATAGCCAAATCATCTGCGACGGGAGATTCTTTTGCGGGTTCTGGAATAGGATCGGACTGAGGCGCCGCTCCTTTGTTACCAATGCAATACAGAGATTTACTGGTCGCTAGATAGATACGCCCCCCTGCGATGACTGGCGAGGCAATTAATTCCTCACGCTGCAGACGAACTCTGGCAACTTCATCCAAGCCCTTCTCCGTGGGCTTGAGCACCCAAAAGTTTCCGTTGTATTCCGAGGCATAGATCTTGCCATCGCCGTAAGCAAGTGAGCTGTGCATGATGCGCCCGATCTTTTTCTCGGTAATGACTTGGCCTGTTTTGGGATCGATCACTACTACGGCTGCGCCATCTTCGACCATGTACAATCGACCTTCGACCAACAGTGGTGCACTGCGTCCGATCGTCTTTTTCGGAATTTTCCACAGCAATTTGTCTTCAGCGATATCACCCGTTGTTCGACCGTCAAAAGCAAAGATAGCGCCGAGGACGTTGGTATCGTTTTTGTTATTTTCCCCATGACCACAATAAACAATATTGTCCACCACAATTGGAGGCGTATTGATTCCACGGAGTGACGCTTCGTATTTCCAAATTTGTTTTCCCGTACGTGGTTGGATGGCGTAAACCGCACCATCGCCAGCACCGAACACCATCGCCGCTTGACCGTTAAATGTGGTAAACGTAGGCGTGCTGAAGGTTGTATCTTCGGGGCGAGGCTTGGTGCTTACGAACCAAACTGCGGCGCCAGTCCGTTTATCAAATGCAATAAAACGATGTGCTGGAACGGCATTCTCGCCGTATTGCGTCATAACCCCGCTGATAATCACCAAATCTTCGAAGACCACAGGAAAATTGGTGCGACCACCATAGGTGCTGAGCATCCCATACTCTTCGCTCAGTGAATGCTCCCAGACGGTCTCACCCGTTTGGCCATTGAGGCATTGAAATTGGCAACCCAACCCGAGGACGTAAACATTTCCAGTGGCCGGATCGCCGACCACGCTCGACCAACCCACGCGCTCAGCCGGCGCGTCCGACAAAAAGATGTTGTGGACACTTTCCCAGACCAATTCACCGGTATCAGCGTTTAAACAGACAGTCCGTTCGCCTTCCATAGTCGATTCGGGAAACGATCGGCACACGAAATAGACTTTGCCGTTCATCACAATCGGTGTGCAACGAGTCGCGAATTCAGGCTTCGACCAAATCAAATTCTCGCCCGAAGGTGACCATTTATCCGGTAAATTCTTTTCACGAGAAATTCCGTTTGATTCCGGCCCGCGCCACTGTGGCCAGTCGCCAGCTCGAGCGGGAGTTCCAACCCAACCTAGCAGCAGCCAGCAACCAACGAAAAGGCGGACTAAGGCATTTGTGTACATCGACATCCGGCTAACGTGAAAGTGCTTGAGGAACATAATTAAATTGACCTCGTTTCTGATCCAATCGAATATCAGCAGGTGGGTTATTTCTCAACAGTATCCCTTCCATAGGCATTTTGTGCCAGTAGCGTTGCCGTTCAGCACAGAGGTAGGCACTCAAATAGGCAGGGGTATTCAGCGGCACGCAGCTGGCACCATTGTAGACAGAATTTTGTCTGCGAAAAGGCAACTTCCCCACCTGCCTTCGCGAGTTGTTCTAGCCGCCGTCGAGTTCTGGTCATTGTAAATCAAGTCTTGCGCCAAATTTATGATTCTAAGCCCGGCTAGGACTGGCTAATGGGGATTTATGGGTTACAGGTTTGGACGCGCGGCCCGATGGGCACGCGGTTAAACGATTTCGCTGCAATGACTTAGTCGATCCAACACTAATCCAAAGTGACGGTGTCCAACTAGGCCTCATGTCGAAATCCGTACTGGTCCGTTTATCTATACCTGTGCGTTGGCCGCTTCCGTTAATCTACGGCGAATCTACGGACTGTCTGGTCGAAATGCTTCCCAGCCCATAGAATTCGCGAGTGCTATGCGGCGAACTTCACAAGGGCAAGCTTACTCATGCGCGTTGGGCTGTTTATTCCCTGCTATGTTGACCAATTTTATCCTCAGGTTGGTTTGGCTACCGTCGATATTTTGGAACGCCTCGGAGTTGACGTCGAATTTCCTGAAGACCAGACTTGTTGTGGCCAGCCGATGGCGAACACTGGATGTCTGGATGACACCCGCCCGCTGGCCGAACGATTTTTGCGCATTTTCTCGGAATATGATCACGTAGTCAGCCCATCTGGTAGCTGCGTCTCCATGGTGCGACATCATTATGAGGGTCTGTTTCACGACGACGAGCGATTGAAACATCTAGAGCAGCGTACATGGGAATTATGTGAGTTCTTGGTCGACGTCCTCAAGGTGGACAAGTTGCCGGTGAGATTTCCACATCGAGTGGGTTTGCACAGCAGTTGTCACGGACTGAGAGAATTGCGGTTGGACGCGTGTAGTGAGCGCATGGGAATTCAGAGCAGCAAAGTACGATCGTTGTTGGCTAACATCGAGGGTCTACAGTTGGTTGAACTGAAACGTTGCGACGAGTGCTGCGGATTTGGTGGGACGTTTGCGGTTGCTGAAGAGGGTGTTTCGGTAATGATGGGGCAAGACCGGATCGCCGATCATGTTGCGGCCGGGGCTGAGGTGCTGACAGCCACGGATGCGAGCTGTTTAATGCACTTGGAAGGTCTTATTCGCCGCCAGAGGATACCGTTACGGACGATGCATGTCGCGGAGATCTTCGCTGGAAAGGCGATCTCATGAATCTTGCCGATCAGGATGCTGCCTCATCGAACACACAGCAAATTCATACTCAGAAATCCCACTCGTCGGCCAACCATCATGCCGATCATGCGAAACTAGCGAACGAATTTGTCAGCAACCAGTCGCGCGCCCACTGGCACGATGGCGCCCTGTGGTTTGTACGCCAAAAGCGTGATCGCATGGCCAAGGCGATCCCCGAGTGGGAGCAATTGCGACATTTGGCTTCACGCATCAAAGCTCACACTTTGGCTAATTTACCAGAGTACCTTGAGCAGTTCGAGCGTCGAGCGACCGAACTGGGAGCCGTCGTGCACTGGGCAGACGATGCAGATGAACACAATCGGATCGTATATGGATTGCTAAATCAACACGGCGTGCAACGAGTCGTGAAAAGCAAATCGATGCTCACTGAAGAGTGTCACCTCAATCCCTATCTGGAAGCTCGCGGCATCGAAGTGGTCGATACGGATTTGGGGGAGTGGATCGTCCAATTACGCCACGAACCACCCAGCCATATCGTGCTTCCAGCGATACATATCAAGAAAGAAGAGGTCAGTGAGCTATTTCACGAACGAATCGAAACTGAACGAGGCAATTGCGATCCAACTTATTTGACTCGTCAAGCTCGTTTCCATCTTCGGCAGAAGTTTATGGAGGCTCAAGCTGGAATAACGGGGGTCAATTTTGCGATTGCCGAAACCGGAGGCTTCGTGGTTTGTACTAACGAAGGTAACGCGGACTTGGGTGTCTCTCTGCCGAATTTGCACATCGCTTGTATGGCGGGCATCGCATGGCTTACGAAAATCACCGTCC
>CAZVBC010000210.1:0-12099 GCA_964625155.1 uncultured Pirellulaceae bacterium | reverse complement strand
AGATGGGCCTGGCCCAGATGTACGAGACCAAGCTGCGGGCCAACAACCTGGGCATTGTCGATGAACTGATGCAATCGACCACGCGATAAAATTGGATTCCAAATCGATACCGGCCATGACTCTAGCGGCTCGTATTGCTGAGACCTCCGGTGATTATGGTCGCGCAGCCCAAATGAATCGCACGCTGGCCAGTCCGTAACCCCACCGTTCCAATCCCTCGCGGGCTGCTTGGACAATGGCTGGATGTTCGGCTAATCCCAGGTAATTGTTAGCGCACATGTTGACCACTTCGCGTTCGGGATCAACTCGAATATGCGCATCTTGCGGCGATGCAATAGTCCGTTCACGCTTGGTCAGTCCAGCAGCTTCGATTTCGGCAAGTTGTCGAACCACCTGTTCCTGAAAACCAGCATACATTTCAGTTTCTCAGCTCCATGAATGTCTTCAATTGAAATCCCATCGGCTTCATTTGTCGTTCGACGGGATTGACTCGCAGTGAGTACTTGGTCAACGTGATCTTACTGCTCGATGCGTTTTACTTGCCACAACGATTGGTCGAAAACCGTGCCTTTCATATTCAGCAATAACCAACAAAGTGCTGCACCGAAATAGATTGATGCGAACAGAGGGAGTACTGCATTCCAACTATTCCCGCCGCACAACTCGAGTAAACTCGGTGAAGATTCGATCCAGTTCTTGAAGTCGGGAATCAAACCTGCCAGCGCTCCAGCGCCAAAATTGCCCATCATGTTCATGGTGCTGAACAAGGACGCCACGTTGCGCCCTCCCATGTCCATAGTCGCGGTGTACGCACACGGACCGGCAATTGCGGCCAAGAAGGCTCCGAGCGTTATCAGGGTGATGATCGATGTTAGGCTGGCGCAGAAGTAGGCGCTGATGACCAACCCAGCACACAATCCCAAGCTGACTGAAGAGACACCTTTGCGTGCTGCAGATACACTGCCTGTCCAACGATAAACTGCATCGGAAAATACGCCCCCCAAAGTCGATCCAGCCACCGTCGCAATCAAGGGTAACATGGTAAGCAATCCTGAGTTACCAACCGAGATTTGCCGAGTCTCTGCCAGATACGTAGGAAACCAAGTTGTAAAAAAAGCATACGCTCCCGCGCGAAAAAACTGCTGTCCACAAATAAACCAAGTTGCTGGGCTAAGGAATAGCCCAAGCCACATATGCAGTCCCACTTGGTTTGCAGAACTCGCATGTTGCGAATTTCTACCAGTATCAATCAACGCTAATTCTGCTGCATTCACTCCACGATGCTCACTGGGATGCTCGCGAAACCAATACCAGAATCCAATCGCCCAGACGATTCCAGGTAAAGCTAAAATTGCCAAGATCGAGCGAGCGGGAAGATAGTTTAGCAGCCAAGCGGTTAATCCAACTCCCAGTGCTCCACCTACCGACATCGCTGCTCCCAGTATTCCGCTGGCCATAGCTCGATTCGAAGCTGGATACCAAATGGCAATCGAGCGCGTTGAAGCTGGAAACACGCCTGCTTGGGCAATTCCGTTGGCAATCCGACTGGCCAGTACGATCCCGAAAGCAGCACTGGCACCCACCAACGCAGTCGCCACCGACCAAGCCGCAACAAACAACGGAATACTCAAACGAGAACCGATGCGATCACCCAACCAGCCCATGGGGATTTGAGCAAACGCATAGAAAATAAAAAAAGCGCCCAGCAGATGCCCCATTTCCGCTTCGCTGATCCCCATCTCTTCCCGCAGGGGAATCTGCGCGGCACCTATGCTATTGCGGCTCAAATAAGCTAAGATCGCCGCAACTGCCAGCCAGGCTGTTACCCAATGACGTACGTTCGTCGGTCTTGGCGATGCTGGCACTCTACGGCCCCCGGAAACAGTCTTGAGCTCAAAACCACTGATTTACCACGATGCATTTGCCGTTGCAATGCTAGCACATGCAAGCCAACGACAATCGGCCAGAAAACCAGTCAATTCGTAGCGTTAAGCGGATGATCTTGTTCGCATTCCCTTGAAGCGTCTATTATTGTCACGTCTCGATCAGGACACGCTTAGTAGCCGGCGAGCAAGTCGCGCCACTAAGTTGGCTTTGACCGAGCGGATGGCCTAGGTGCAGCCTTTTCCTCGCAGAGCTTTCATTGACGACTCATGCGATTTAGCTGAGCTGTTTTATTAATTTCCAGAGCTGCCGAACCATAAGTTATTCCAACAGGCATCACAATGCACAGAATTGGCGTTTGGTTACCGAACTGGCTTGGGGATGCATGTATGGCTACTCCAGCGTTGAGAGCACTGCGCACCGCGCTGTCTGCCGAAGCTCAGTTAGTCGGTGTTATGAAGCCGGAGGTGCGGGACTTGCTGGACGGCTCGAATTGGTTTGATTCCATCATCACTTATGAAAAAACTAAGCCGTCCGCACAGTCGGTTTCAAGATGGGGATTAGTTTCTGCAATCCGCCGAGCTCAACTTGATACAATGGTGCTCTTGCCCAATTCTCTGTGGACTGCGCTGGTCAGCCGGCTTGCGGGAGTTCGTCGATTGGTCGGCGCCAACCGTGACGGACGAGGTTGGTTATTATCGGATCCGATTGAAGTGCCTCGCAGCGGCAGGCGATTTCTAGCCATTCCCGCTATCGATTATTACCTAAAGCTGTCCGGATGGTTGGGCGCCGAAACCCGCGATCGCCGGATGGAATTGACGGTCACCGAAGATGACGTTCGCCAGGCCGACCGACTGTGGGAGAAAGTTGGTTTCGACTCGCATTGTCCAACCGTTGTCATCAACAGCAGTGGGGCAACGAGTTCCGCCAAAATATGGCCGATCGAAAAAGTTGCGGAATTGGCAAAACAAATTGTCGACAATCAGGCTTGGCAAGTCATGTTGCACTGTGGACCAGCCGAACGGCATACATGCCAGCATATCGTCGATTACGTCGCTCACGAGCGTATTCGATCCATGGCTGAAATGAATTCTTTGCCCATAAGTTTGAGTAAAGGGGTTCTTGCTCGCGCCGCTGCGGTTGTATCCTCCGACAGTGGACCACGGCATATGGCGATAGCACTTTCGCCGAAAGTAATCAGCCTGTTTGGGCCGACCGATCCATCGTGGACGACGACCTACAACGCGAATGAGATCACCTTGGAAGCGAGCCTTCCTTGCCGTGCATGCTGGCAGAAAAAATGTCCATTGGGACACGGTGATTGCATGAATCTTATCACCGTTGAACAGGTTTATGGATACGTGGTCGATGCACTGAGTGACCGGTGGACTGAGCACGTTCAGGCTGGTCAGCCCCCGACCAAATGTGAATTCTCCATCACGCAGATTCAGGCCACGGAATCGCACTGGTGTTCGCCTGCAAGCAGATCTTCAGCCGAGGCGGGAGTTGGATAAACCCATGTTCGTTTCAGGTTTTACCATTGCTCGTAATGCGGTCCGCTACGATTATCCTTTGCGCGAGAGCATACTCTCGATATTGCCTTTGGTCGACGAAATGGTCGTGGCTGTGGGCGATAGCGATGATGGTACGCTAAATTTGGTTCAGTCGATTGGTTCTGCCAAACTGCGAATCATCGAAACTGTCTGGGATCCTGCCGTTCGAGCCGGCGGTGCGATCCTGGCTCAGCAAACCAACCTTGCGTTGAACGCTTGCAGAGGAGACTGGTGTTTTTACTTACAAGCCGATGAAGTGATTCACGAAAACGATTTAGATCGCATCGCAACGTGTATGATGAAATACCGCGCTCAACGCAAAATTGACGGATTGTCGTTTCGCTACCATCACTTCCGCGCTGATTACAGTTTGCGAGATCCACTCCCCTACCGCCGCCAAGTGCGCATCGTACGCGCGGGGCGTGGTATTCGGAGTGTCGGGGACGCTTGTGGATTTGGTGCCACGGGGCGCAAGCCTTGCTGGGCTCCAACTGGAGCTTGGGTTTATCATTACGGATACGTCAAGCCACCGCAAAAAATGGCGGCTAAGATGGATTACTTCCTAAGCCTTTACGATGCACGCCGGGTAACTGGTGGAATGCAATTACAAGCGGAAGATTACGCATGGGATCTACGCACATGCGAACGATTCGCGGGATCGCATCCGTCCGTAATGGCGCAGCGCATAGCTGCAAAAGATTGGATTACTCCAGGTGTAAATGTCTGCCCTCGCTGGCGCAATGGACGCTTCTGGCTCGGATTGCTGTACAAGAACTCACGCACAATTCGGCGAGTGTTTCATCGAGCCGCCACCGTACTTAAACCGCGTCCAGCCGCATAATCGCTGGTGAACATCTCCCAACTAAAACACTGCGACTAATTGGCTCGCACCATTTATCGAATGTGTCGCTGTCCAATTAAGCTGTTAGTTCTTCTGTGCCTTTGTGTTTTGCTTGGGAGTTGTCGTTGGCGATTTTTCGGGTGTCGCGGGTCCTCCGGTTGGCTCTGGTCGAACTGACTGCTGGTCTGTCGTAGTGGGCTCGGCGGATTTGTTTACTGGTTGTTCACTCGTGCTGGGTGTGCCAGTGGCTGAAGTCGAATCGATTGGTGGATTTGCAGCATTAGCCTTTTCAATCAAGGCGGCTTTCTGGCGATGAATTTCTGCCATGCCCTGGTTGCCAGATTTCTCATAGGCCGCTGCGGCACCACGATGAAAGTCGGCAGAGCTAGGTTTCAATTCGATCGCTCGTTCGTACGCCGTAATGGCTTTTTGTGAATCGCTCATGGCCATGTAGACCATCCCTAAGGTATCAAAGAATTCGGCTCGCGGTGGTTGAGCAATCTGTGTCGCCTGGGAGGCGAATTTCAAAGCGTCATTCAATCGATTCGGGGCTGATTTGGTCAACACATAAGCCAGATTATTCAGACAATCTGCTGCTTCCGGCATGCGGTTGGCGACCTGCTCTAGATGGAATACGGCTTCTTTGTAATCATCGGCAACTTTAGGATCGTTGGCAGACAGCCCATCCGCTTCTGCGCGTTGGATGGCCGCCAAATGAAGCTGGGCGATCCATAAATGAGTCGTCGCAGTAGCTCGTCCTTCAGCTAAAAAAGTCCTGAGTTCTTCCATGAGTTTCGCAGAGGGTTGTGCCCCGCCGAGCGATGCGAGATGAGCCACTCTCTCGAAGATCATCGGATTGGTCTGGTCGATTTGAAGAGCCTGATTGAGCGCGGGCAAATTCGCATTGACTTTGCCGTCAAGCGTGGAGAGAGACAATTCGAATCTCACGACATAAACCTGTGAGTGCAAACGTTTGAGCTGGGGATCGTCTTTGATAGTCCTGCCTTCGACTAGGATCTTTTCGGCTTCATCCAGTTTCCTTTGGCGCACTAAACATTCCGCGAGCAGGATGCGACTAACGTTGTCACGTGCGTTCTGTTTTACTTTATTATCGAAATACACCGTGGCTTCGTTAATAGCACTTTCAGCCAAACGAGTATTGCCGATCACATTTGCCAACTCGGCAACTTGCAGCAGGTATTGTCGTTCAAACTCGGCTGCCCGTTGCCAGAATCTCATCGACAATTTCAAATCTTTGATCAGTCGAAAAAACTGTCCGCCTAACAACAGCGTGTTCATCGGAACTCTTTCACCCTTCTCTGCGGCCAGCAAATGATGCCGGACGAGACTCACGTCGTCGGCATTGTCAATTCCTTTGCGCGAATGGAATTGAGCAAGCCAAGCGTGTGCTGGCGGGTATCCGTCGCTATTGTCGGATGCGATTGGAGCAAGTAACGCTTTGGCTTGCGAGAACGAACCTCGCTGTGCAAGCACCATCGCCACAATAAAACGGCTGCGAGGATTATTCACTTGAAGTTGTTGCACGCGTCGAAACAAGGCCATGGCGTAGGGAGAAATTGTTTTCTCCTCCGCCTCTCCAGCAGTCGAGCTCGAATCGTTGGCCCCTTTCTCTTCACTCTTTCCAGCGTCGGATTTCTCCGCTCCTTTGTTTTCGGGCTTGGCTTCCTTGGTGGCGTCACTCTTAGATTGCTCTGCTGCCGAATCTCGACTGGGAGCCCATTGGTCGTCCCAATCTTCGATTTCTTTTTCACCCAGTTCCAGGTACCACTGTGCCAGATCATTCTTGTCGAGCGTGTGGCCGCGAACGACCAAGACGGCGACCAGCACCAGGAAACAAGTTGGGATCAAGCCGATGAGAACCTGTTTCCAGTTTCGGGTCATCAACCAATCGTAGACGAATCCGACAAAAGCGATTGCCCATGCGGTTGGATCAAGTTGCATTTGTTTGCCTCTTGTTTTTACTGGCCCGTCAAGAACTATTGACTGTCAAACTATTTTCTGGAGGTCGCTACGCTATACCGGCCCGCTTGCGCTGAATGACACTTACTTTTGTAGTGGCCATCCGGTGTCATGTTAAATTCTCAATTGCCGTTCGCCTAAGTGACCGGATTTCGGGTGCACGCTTTCAGTCCTTGCAGGGCGTGGGATCATGAATTCACTCCCTTCGCGAACTCAGGGCGTGCCACACCACCGTTTCAATTTTGGTCACTTATTGTTTTGCTGTGCGTCAGTTTTAATGTTAACGCACCGAACATAGCGGAGACCATCCGTCCCCAAACCGCATTTGATTATAAACAGCAACCGACTGCAATTTGATACCGTTGTGTGGACAACATTGGTGAATCTGGCCTGACCATAACAATTATAACGATTTGCTCGGCCATATCGAAATTAACGCAGCGCAGTTGAACTGGAGCCAAAGAAATGCCAAGCATAAGAAACTGGCATACAGGATGGCGATTACACTCAAAAAGTAACGCCAGTTGCCTTTGTTTTGCGATCAAGAATTGGGGACAAAGGTAGGCAAGCAGCAGTCAAAAGCGTACCGGTCGGCTTGCGCCGTTCGGCTGAATCAAGTTGTGGAAGAGCACCAGATCAATGAGCGAACGGGCGCGAGCGCTCCGGTGCGCGTTGGAATGTTCTTTCTGCCGCTCGACTTAGTTTCTAAACTGCTGGAATTCTCGCATCTCAAAATTCGCAGATACCTAAGTGGGAAAATGCAAGACGCTGCTCCGAACGTCGCAATCCGTTATCGGTGCTTAGCACTAGTGTGTTTACTGGCTTGCCTGATTTTCCACATCATCACGCTCGACCGACAGAGCCTTTTTGTTGATGAAGTTGCTGAACTAAACTCGGCGCATAACACTTGGCAGTGGACGATTTGGCGAACGGATTCGATGCCTCCACTGTATCCAATCCTTCTTAAAGCCTGGATTATGATCTGGAGTTCCGATGGCTCCGGTCGATGGCTATCAGTCCTGTGCAGCATGCTGGCTGCAGTAGTTGCGTGGCGATATTCGTCCGAAGGGCTGGGCCATCGAGTGGGATTGTGGGTGTTGCTGTTGATGCTCGTCAATCCGCTAAACATCTTCTATGCTCAGTGGACGCGAGGCTACGCTTTGATGTTGATGTGGGCCACGCTCAGCATCTGCACGTTTCTTTCCGGCTGCCGCTCAGGAAAGCGAGGCGACTGGGTGTGGTTTACGATCAGTACCGTGTGCGGAGTGTATACACACTACTATTTTGTCATGGTTACTTGGTCGTTACTGTTGGGATGGATGCTGCAACGCCGCAGTGCACAATGGAAATGGGTGGTCGGATCGCTTGTAGTGGCAGCCATCTTGTGCGGCCCGGTTATCATTTTTTTAAAGGCAGATTTTGAATACCAGAAAGCGATTCGCGCCCCGCGACCACTCTCCATTTCCGCAGTCGCTTATACATACTTGTCGCTGTTTTCTGGGTTTGCCATGGGCCCGTCGGCTGGCGAATTACATGCGTTGTCCGCAACTCAGGCGATTCGGCAAACTGTGCCCACAGGAATGGTTTTATTACTCAGCACGATCCCACTGTTCGCACGCGGCATACGAACCTTATGGCAGCGGGAGTTGGTTCCAGTTTTACTTACTCTTTTTGTTCTTCCTTTAACGCTGATCGGTCTACTCGGAGCCCTTAGCGGTATAACATACAACGTGCGTTTTGTGTGCTGGCTGACGTTGCCCTTGTCGATCTGTTTGGCTGCGGGGATTTGTCATACAAACGCGCACCAATCCGCTCGAGATAAATCCGATATCGATCGCGTTCAGCCATCTCGATTTCGTCGCAACTGGTTGTACGAGAGTCTGAGTTGGCGAACTTGGGCGAGTGGGATTGCCATTGGGTTCATGGTGTTAGCCAATTGCAATCGGCTGATATTTGACAAATACCAATTTGAAGATCTGCGATCCGCAGCCGCTTTTATCCAGGCGGATGCGACGCCCAATGAGCCGGTATTTGTCGTATCGGACTATATGGTCGAACCGCTCCGTTACTATCTGGACGGTCGGCCCAGAGCGATTGAGTTACCAACAGTGGGCGTCTGGAGCGTTGTTTTTCACGAAGACCAAACCGTCGAACAAGGAGTGCAGTCCATAAATCAGCATGCATCTGGCCGCTTTTGGTTAGTCTACTCTCGCGAATACCACGGCGATCCACAAGGTAAGTTCCTCCATCAACTAACGCAACGATTTGAATTGACCAAAGTTGCCCACTACGCCGGAGTGCAAGTCTATACCGGACAAACCAGCTCAGCGCCAACGAATACTCAGTAGATGCATAGCGTCTCATAACGCCTCGCAACGCTTCACCACATCGTGTGCCGGACGATTCAGCTGGAAATATGTCGGCCGCATCAGCTTTCTTGACTTTCACAATGCGATCGCTGTCGGCCAGATCCGGCGCGAACTAACCGGTGAGTTCCCGGTCCATCGACTTGTCCTGATAACTGAGTTTATCGCAGTCTGGATGCAACTGCATTCACCTTGCACAAACGTCTAATTTGTTTGACAAGCGGAAATTAATCCATACTCTATAGACACCCTTATGAGTCAGCTATAAGGAAGCAGGTTCGCGTTATAATAACTAGCAGATGAGGGGCCGAGCATGCTGGAGTTTCAGACGGCTACGGTGCAATTAAGCTTCATGCCTCACGCTGGAGCCAACCCACCCCCCTTTTTTATGGGTGGGATATCATGAACCCTCCTCCGCCACCCCTGCGAATTGGTCCAAGTGACGATGAGAGAGTTACCCGTTGCTTAATCGGAGTTCGACTGAAAGTCGAAGAGGACATCGCAGAAATCTGGTCGATCAGCTACCCTTCGATGTTCAATTTGTGTAGGCGACGGCTTGGGCATTCAGACGGTGACTATGAAGGGGCCGAAGATGCGGTCATTTCCGCGTTTCAAAAGTTGGTGATAAACTTGCAAGCCGGCAAGTATCCAAACGCGTTGGATGGCGAATCGTATATGAAGCTGCTGACACGTTTTACTCTACGCGAGGCCAACAAGATTAGGCGTCGGCAGCAACGCAGGGGCCGCCTAATTGTTCGTGAATCAGACGTTCTTCGTTTTGATTTCGAGCACGACCATCTAACTAGTCTTGCAGTCGATCGACATAGCTCTGATGACACGAGCGACCTAACGAATTTCCTTAACGATCAGGATGTCCAATCACAAAGAATCGCCAAATTGCGCATCGCCGGTTGGCCCATCAAAAAGATCGCCGCATCACTCAACCTCTCCCACACTACTGTACGGCGCAAACTGCACCAACTGATGGTAGCTTGGCAAAAATATAGACAAGTATAAACGACGGATGACGAAGCATGCAAACGCTGGAGAATGGCAATTTAGGACTACGCAAACAATTCTTAAGAAATTCCCATTTAACATGTTAATTTCCATTGTCAGCGGGCTTATCGTGATAGGCAAGCAGTCCACGCTCAGTTGAAATGTAGTTACTGTCGGTAGCGAGTAACTGCTCAAATAACCAAGTGCATCTTGCATCGTTTTTGCGAATTGATCATTTTTCTTGGGAAAAGAGATTACTTTGCGGAAAATTCAAGGAGAATACATTGCGTCCAATAATCCATTTTTTTTCGTATTTGATATTGGCGCCCGTCGCATTTGCGCAATCAATGCCGCAGTTTAAAGTTACGCAGGACTGCGACATCTATCGCAATATTGGAGGATACCTCTCAATTAAAACACACATTGGGAGTTTGCCATTTGATGCGCATGGGCATGTTCGTTTAAGAGTGCACAATCCGTACCCTGACGACATTGAATTCGGTACATTTTACGGCGGCTGTGCTTGCCTGAAAACTACGCTGTCATCGACGCTTTTAAAGAAAAACGACTTTATTGACATTGATTTCGCCTTAACCACTCCACGCCAAGCCAATTCGGCTGCTCAAGTCGCGACTGTAATTATAGCGCAAAGTAAAGACTTTGAGGCAAACAGTGTGACCGTAACAATGGAGTACACAATTTCCGGTCTAGTTGCATTCAAGGATTCAATGGTTATCGCCTCAGTTTTGCCCGGAACGAAGTTGCTTACTTTCAGAGTTCCGGTAGTTGTAGCGGAGCCAGCACAGTGGAAAAACGTAGAATGCAGTGCAACAGGAGCTTTGCGCGAACTCGCACTAAAAATGGTACCGCAAGATGCTGCGCCGTTTATTGAGTGTTCAATGGATACATCTAAAATTGGTGAATCTGGCCTGACGGGGGAACTCATCATCACAGATAAGAAAAGCGGCATCCGAAGTGCTGTTTTGTGTTGCCTCGAACTAAAGCCTGTACTTACCATAGCGCCATCGCCGCTGAGGCTCCGTTGGGAGGAAGCGGAGAAGTGTTACCGAGCCAGTGCAATCGTGCAACTTAATGCGACAAAATCAGCAACCGATGGAGAAGGCGCTCAACAATCGTCGCATCTTGCGAAATCTACTGATATTACGATTAATGCAACCATCAAAGATGCAAGAACTTCTATTGAAATTAAAGAGCTTGTACCAGGTTCGTTTAGGGTATATTTAGCATTTTACCCCATTGGTTCTGCACAAGATTTTCGCGATCAACACACACACGATGATGTTATTCTGGCAGTGTCTGCCAATGGCAAGGACTTTGTCAAGAAGTGCGGGTTGCATTTCTTGCGTTGATGATCCCGTGGTTTTAAGTAAAGGGGTGTAGTGATGAAACGGTTTGCAACTTCGGTTTTGGTCGCGGCTTTAGCTTTCATGTATGGTTTTTGCGGAGCCGCCTGTAATGCAGTGGATTGTATCAAACTGGAGTATTACCATTGTTCGGACTGGGGAATTGCGCCGTCCCCCTGCATTTTTCAAGATTGCGAAAACAGCCCGTGTGGTGGAAAGTATGAATACCGCAACATAAATGAAACAGAGGTCGTGAGTGGCTATCGCGCAGCTTTCACAGACGAGCAAGGAAGCACATCGTATACGCAAGCTCCAGTAGTTTGCACCCAAAAGAGAGCGTGCGGTGCATGCGTTGACTATGGGGCCTTCAAGAGATGCGGTGCCGCTCAGGGTGACTGGATTGACTACCAAACTTATTATAACATGACGCCGTCGGGTGCGACCTGCTGGGGTATTTAGTGGAGCAATGTGAGCTAAGCTATTATTTTGTAATGGCCTCCGGCTTTAAATATTGCGCAGTAATGTTCCGTGGGTTCGGCCGATTGAACAATAATCGGCCGAAGGGACAGCAAGCGATAGACATGCGCTTTCAACTCGATTGATAAATGTTCATCTAAAAAGGGCACTGGCATGAGCGCGGATGGAATTTTAAGGACAAATAAGCAAAAGGGAGGACATTCGTGCGGCATTTCTCAATTGTGATTGGAATGTGGTTGGCCATTTGCTGTTTCGGGCGTCTGTTGAAAGCCGACAGGGAAATAGAGGCAGTAATTGACAGTCTTCGACTCAACAGCTACGCGATCAAAAGCTTTGACGTGTTAATTGAAGGACTTACTTTTGCTGACAAAGAAGAGCTAGGTGCCGAGAGCAGCAGGATACTAACTCGAATTGTCTGCGATCGTGATGCAAAACGCTGCCTACAAATTCGTGTAGGCGAAAGATTGATAATAGAAGCCAATGAGCAGGGAGGATTTCAAAAGCGTGAGTCGGTCGTTGCTACAACTACACTAATTGATGACAAGCAGATCGACTTGGTCTCGGGGCGACGGCGGGCTAAGATGGCTTCCGAAAATTTTCCTGCTGCGCTATCTAAAGCAGAAATACTGATGGTG
>CAZVBC010000209.1:0-12223 GCA_964625155.1 uncultured Pirellulaceae bacterium | reverse complement strand
ATTAGGTAGGTCGCGAGCAAATAGCTCGTAGATGACTCGCGTGACCACATAAAACCCTTCGCCGGGTCCATAGCGGGCCATGGCCACGAGATAACAAACCACAAACGACAAGGCGGAAAGAAGGACAACTAATAGAACACCGCTGAGCAACCCATGGTGCTCGTAGAGCCATTCGAAGTAGCCCCACATTCTTTCACGTTCAATGCGCATGTCAAATCCAACAGAACCGTAATAAGAAAATGAAACTCAACCAAAGAAAGCCCCAAGCCGTACCGAGCCTATTTCGAACCAAATCGGGCGCCTGGACGCTGTTCGCTTTCACGCACGATATCTAAGAACAGCTCTTCCATCGTGGTAGTTGGATTGTCGACCGACAATACCTCACCGCCGGAACCCTTGATCAACTCCGCAATTTTCTGCTTGACTTCTTCGCTGATCCCTTTGGCGTGCACTTCAGTTACATCTCGAACTTTCAAGAGGCTATCCACTCGCCCCAACTCTCGCAGTTCACCCTGATGTAGAATTGCAACGCGATCACAAACATCCTGCACATCTGCCAATTGGTGAGAGCACATCAAAATGGTTTTACCCTCATCGCGTAGACGCAAGATCAAATCCTTCATTTCGCGGCTGCCGATAGGATCTAACCCCGTCGTTGGCTCGTCAAGAATCAACAAATCGGGTTCATTAATCAAAGCCTGAGCCAATCCAATTCGACGCGTCATCCCTTTGGAATATTCGCGAAGTTGCCTGCGTCTTGCACGATCCAACCCCACCATCTTAATAAGCTGGTCGGTTCGCTGGCGACGAGTCGACGAAGGGATATCGAACAGACGTCCATAAAAATCGAGGGTCTCCTCGGCATTCAGAAACTTGTATAGATAGGACTCTTCTGGCAAATAGCCAATGCGTTCGTTCTTACTGACATCGCGAGCGTCCTTGCCAAATACAAACGCTCGGCCGGATGTCGGAAACAGCAATCCCTGAATCAACTTGATCGTTGTCGACTTACCTGACCCATTAGGGCCAAGAAGCCCAAAGATTTCGCCCTTTTTAACTTCAATGTCTAAGGCCTTCAGGGCATTGACCTTTTTGCGCCCCCAGAAATCGCGATAGACCTTACCCAAATTCCGTGTCTCGATAATGACATCCGTCTCTTGGGACTGGGAATTTGTCTTTTGTTCGGCAGTCGCTACTGCGCTCATTTCGAACGTCTTTCAATTATCAATGCGTACGGAACAAGAATAAGGAACGGCTAGTCCGGCTAAAGCAAGAGTATATCCAGTAAAATCGGATATGGGAATTCAGCCAGTGGAATTCATTCCTTGCTGCTACGCATGACAGTCGCGATGGGTTCGCAATAATTCTGTGCTCGTACGCCCAGAATTGAAGCCAGCACCATATGCCTCGCGAAAAATAAACCGAACGGGGATTGCTTCGGATACCAAAGTATTTGCTAGAGAGAGGCGTAAATACTCATCAGCAAACAAGATCCTTACTTTCAGGTGTTAGACTTTTTCAAGTTAGATCGGCGACGAATGCTCTGCCACAGCTAAGAAATCAGGATTCGCCGAAACGGGAGAGAGGTTGCTTCCGAACCACCGCTCAATGTCCCGCAGTAGGAGCTTCGCCTGTACACTCCCTGAAATTACGCTGAAACTTAGCTTTGCGCTGGTAAATTTTCGATGCGCAATTCTGCGGACTTTGCTAAGAACGGCCAATCCCGCCTTACAGAAAATTCGGGCTTCTAAGGTGAATAGCATCGGGAAACATCGATTGGTAAAGGTCGCTTTTAGCGAGTAATGCAATACTGTTTCGTAGGCAAAACGACAATAATTGTCCCGAAATTGACAGGCAGGGAACGTCTGTGAGGACTGGGTGAGATTTACGGTGTGAGCAAACCCATTCCAAAGAGAAACCTCCAGACGAAGCGTTATCAGAGGTTGAGATGGAGGAGGAATCAAATAGAATTGCCACTAATAATGATACAGAAGGTCTCGAAATTTTAGTCGCAAGGAATTGAGCGGTTATGAAAACGATGTCGTCGACTGGCGGGACGATGATCAACGGGGCGTTCTTACAAGAAGTCAAGGATGCGAATGTCGAGCTTTGGCAGGCAATGCATAATATGCGCGGACTGATTAACGAGCCTGCTGACGCTTTCTTGGCATCCAAAGAACTGGTCGAATTGCTGGGCATGCTCAAAAAGCTACTTGGACGGCAATTCGCACTCGAAGAAACTTACGGGTATCTTCGTTCTGACTATTCGTCTGGCATAAACAACTCAGGAGCGTCGCTGGCGCGTCGTCAGCATCAAGATTTGTATTTGAGAATACACGAATTGTGTGAGCAAGCCGAAGAGGCTCAGTATCGAGGTACCGCTCAGCGGGAATTTGATGTTCTGGTCGGTATGGCTGCTGAGTTTGACGAGGCTTTACGGGCTCACGAAGAATTGGAAGCCGAGTTAATCTCCAGGAGTCGGCAAACTGCGAGTGCGCGTAGCCGATAGCAAACTGCAATGGTGATCGTCGAGCGGCGAAAGTCCGAATAAGGTACATGCATTGGCCGCTACCAGCGGCAAGGAAGCTGATGCAGTGAGCATACTGGTATTCGAAGATTCTTTGGTGGAACAACTTGCCCCAATCACCTTAGGACGACCGGCCTGTTGTATTACGGTTGCATCGTATCGACTGTTGGACCTTTTGGAGGAACTTGACTGCGACTTGGTAGGCCTCTTGCGCGGCTATCTCAAGCCAATTCAATCGGCTGATTTACTGCGACTGAAACTTCCCGAAGATGTTCAACCTGAGAATCGAGCTGGCCCAAAACTGGTCGTCAATGCACGTCTGATTCCGAGTATCAGCAACCTTCAGGCAATTCGTGACTTGGCGGCCCAGTCGAGCGAACAGGCTGGGGTCGTGTGGGATGGGAACCAAGTTGCCGCTGTACTGAACCCCGGTTGGAATTGGGAGCAAGTCGTCAATGCAGCTCAATCGGGATTCGAATCACTGCTGATGTCCGTGCATGGGTTGCCCAGATTGCAGAACAAGCTGCGATTGCTCTCATTTCCCCACGAGGTCATCGCGGCCAATATGCAAGTGTTTGCTGAGAACATAGCGCATCGCATTGGCTCCAGCCAATTGCGGCAGACGCTCGACGGAGTTTTTCTAGCGGATGGCGCGACGCTGGGCCAATTCGTTCTATGCGAAACTGCAAATGGCCCTATCGTCATTGACGAAGGGGCTGTTGTCGGTCCGTATACACTTCTGCGTGGTCCGCTGTATATCGGAAAAAATTCGCGCATATTGGAGCATGCAGCCATCAAGGATGCAGTATCACTAGGACACACGACCAAAATCGGAGGCGAAGTAGAGGCGTCGGTTGTTGAGCCATTTAGCAACAAACAACATCATGGTTTCTTGGGACACAGCTATCTGGGCAGTTGGATCAATCTCGGTGCAGGTACTTGTAATTCAGATCTCAAGAATACCTACGGAACGGTCAACATGGAGTACGCCACGAGCAGATCCGCGACCGGAATGCAGTTTCTAGGCTGTGTGATGGGAGACTATAGCAAGACCGCTATTAATACCGGCATCTTCACGGGCAAAGTGATCGGCGTGTGCAGCATGATGTACGGGTTTGTGACCAGCAACGTGCCCAGCTTTGTCAACTACGCACGCTTGTTCGGGCAGATGACCACCCTGCCTCCCGACGTCATGACAGCAACTCAGCAACGCATGTTCGCTCGACGTAAGGTCCAACAGCGTCCCTGCGATATGCAGTTGATTCACGATATGTTTCGCTTGACCCAACCGGAACGCGATCGATTCGGAGATGCCCTGTCATTCTAAGCGAGACACAATCGCCCCATGTTTTATCGCAAGATCGCTCCGAATCGCTGAGTCGCATGCTCCTCTTCGGTAACTGGGATTGGCGTTACTTTTGATTTGGGAATCGCCGCCACGCGCAAGACATTTCGACAATACTCGTGACAGTTAATGCAAGTCGTCATAGTGTGCATGTAGGTGTAAGCAGAGCCATCGAGGCTTTTGGCGTCCGCCTGTTTAAGCAACTTGAGCGCGCCACGGCGCAATTCCGCTCGATAATGCCCGTAAACCTGATCCTCGCGGGAGGGCCAGTCGGTCGCATCGCAGATCTTGAGCATCTCATCACCTCCTTTGCTGATCAGGTTGAAATCAGCCGACATAAGTCCTTCAACAACTCGCTGCGAACTGGAGAGCTTTGCGCGCATCAAGGCTGCCAGTTGCTCGCGATTCTGAGCCACCGGCTGCCTAGTTTGTTGGGCCATGCCGATGATCGCCAGCCCCGTGATAACCAGACAAACGACGGAAAGGAGTTTTAGAATTCGCATTTTGATTGCCCCGTAAATCCATATGCTTCGCCACATTTTCATTTCGTCACCACACCTCGTGTCGCTTGAGTCGATGTGTACGACTGGTATCGAATATGACACGTCGCCACCATGGACCCGCCTGCTCTCTTGTTGACTGCCAAAGCGACATTAAGTTCATTTACGTGCAATCCAATCGCAAGCTAACATTCAAGGAGATTCGCACACATCATTTTGGTCAGCGGCCGATTCTCCTCAGACTGATTCTTCAAAAGGTCACTGCATGTGCGGAAATCGATCGCATGCGCAAGAAGCGAGCCATAACGCACCTTCTAGTGTGCCATTTCGGCTTCGGCCGAAAAGATGCCAGCTAGCAACTTCGACCAATTGATGCTGACTGTGCTTGCACGCTCGACCAGCTCCAAAACGACGTGGCCATTTTTCCATAGGGAATCAATCACCTTGACCACAGACACGAAGGACCATCGATCTCGCCTCCCGAGGCGTTTTAAACCACTGGCACAATAATTGCCTAGGGTTGTTTCAAGCGTTGCTCCGATAGGTCGATCGACTTATGCTCAAGATCATCGCCAAAGCGAATAAGAGAGGCCAATATGAAAATCGTCTTAGCAACTGATGGCTCAAAGGACTCGGCAGAAGCACTTAAATGGACCGCGCAGCTTTGTGAAAATAATGCTGTGGAACTATGGCTTACTCATATCGTTCGCAGTCCCGACGAATTGTATTTCACGGAGGCGTTTGATCTGGTCGAAGTCTATCGCAAGAAGGCTCGTGAGAAGGCCGCCGCGTTGCTTGCAGAATACCGCCCCAAGCTTGAACTGGCAGGAGCCAAAGTTCATGAATCGATCAAGGAAGGACACGCTGGCCATCAGATTACTTTTCTGGCAAAAAATAACCATGCCGATTTAATTGTCATAGGTGCACGTGGCCACAGTGTACTCGATCGATTGATGATGGGCAGTACCAGCGAATATGTGGCCAATCACGCCGAATGTTCAGTAGCTATCGTGCGACCAAGTAATAGTTCGCTGAATGCGCATAAGCTTGCGCTCGCACATGACGGATCGGATCATGCACAGAAAGCAATGCGAGTCATTACTGGACTGAATTGGCCGGATAATGTCTCGTTAGATCTTGTATCGGTCATCGAGCGACCAGCTTTGATTCCTGACGATGTTGCGTACGATCAGGCGCTGACCGAATCGACTGAAAAGACGATGGACGGAGTTGCCAACTCGGTGCGCAGTAAATTCAATTCTGTCAGGACACATGTCGTTGAATCGGTGGAAGCCGGACGCGGCGTTTGTCAGTTCGCTCGCGATCAAGGAAGCAGCATTTTGGTAGTCGGAGATCACGGACGCGGTGCCATTCGCAGGTTTTTTATGGGGAGCGTCTCTCGCCATTGCATGCATCATGCCCCATGCACGGTCTGGATCGTTAGATAGTCTCTCGGCAGGTAATTCCCAATTATTCTCTGAATTATTTGGACTGCGCCATGATTGTCCGGGACTCGATAGCGGCGTGAATTGCAATCAAGGCTTCAAATGCGACCGTCATCGCGCTGTGCAACTGTCGCGCATTAGACGTGTGGCCACAATTCTGGCCACACTCTAATCAGCGCTCGCAGCGCCCTGGGCGCTTCTAAATGGTACTGATCACGCATGTCTCAACGGAGTACCCGGCGAGCGCTGAGTGGAGTATATTCGTGACTTGCTCGACGAGCCAAGTTTATCGAATATCGGAAATCGGAAGCTAACGCCTTCCGGCTGATGTTATGTGTCTCGCAATCAATAGTTCCCCATTTCCGCCAACCGCGCTCACCACCTGGCAACATAATGACATAGTCCAAGTGTTAAAATAACTGGAGTTGTCGTCACTCATGATGACTGTCGCGAATAACTGGATGATGGACAAATCAGCCGGAACGCGTTCGCGTCCGGTGTCTATCTGACGAGTTTATCGTAATTACTCAATAACCGTATCGATCTTCAATTGGGTATGGGATCATGAACTATTTACAAATTGCACTAGTCGGCCTGTTATCGACCGTGACATCGACTAAAGTGTTTGCCGCGACAACCGATCGTCCGAACATCGTGTTTATATTAGCCGACGATTTGGGCTATTCGGATCTAGGTTGTTACGGTGGAGAAATCGAGACTCCGAATTTAGATAAGCTAGCGCAAGACGGATTGCGATTCACTCAATTCTATAATACTGCTCGATGCTGGCCGACTCGCGGAGCTTTATTGACAGGCTATTATGCTCAGCAAATTCATCGGGATGCTTTACCCGAAGCTCCAGGCGGTGGCGCTGGAGTACGCCAGTCATGGGCTCGTTTGTTGCCGGATTTTCTAAAGCCGTTGGGATACCGTAACTATCACAGCGGTAAGTGGCATGTTGACGGCAAAGTTCTTGACGGAGGCTTCGATCGATCACTGGATATGCGTAATCAGGGGAATTATTTTACGGTCAAAGGAAATTTGATCGATGACATTCCCGTTCAAGTCCCGACCGAAGAGTCTGGTTATTATGCGACAGTGGATACGGCCAATCATGCGATCGAGTGTTTGAAGGACCATGCCGCCAAGCATTCTGGCCAGCCATTTTTTCACTACATCGCTTTTATTGCTCCCCATTTTCCACTGCATGCAATGCCACAGGATATCGCCAAGTATCGAAACAAGTATTTGGCAGGTTGGGATGAGATGCGTAGGCAGCGATTTGCTCGCCAGAAAATGCTCGGTCTCACAACCACGACCCTCTCGGCACTGGAGCTTGAGGTTGGTCCGCCCTATGATTTTCCCGAAGCAATCGAGCGCCTTGGACCTGGTGAAGTCAATCGTCCCCTACCGTGGATCGAGCTTGATGACCGGCAGCGAGAATTCCAAGCCACCAAGATGGCGATTCATGCTGCGATGGTCGATCGTATGGATCAAGAGATCGGGCGTGTCATCTCACAATTAAAAGCGATGAACGCTTTCGAGAATACACTGATTTTTTTCGCTTCCGACAACGGCGCTAGTGCAGAGATCATGGTGCGGAACGGCGGGCATGACCCACAGGCTGAACCTGGCAGTGCAGCGACTTATCTGTGCCTCGGGCCAGGCTTTTCCAGTGCCTGCAATACTCCTCATCGTCGCCACAAAACATGGGTACATGAAGGAGGTATCAGCACTCCGTTACTAGTTCATTGGCCCAAAGGGATTCCCAATCATGGCGAATTGCGAACTACTCCAGCACACGTTATCGACTTTGTACCGACGATTTTAGATATTACGGGAGTCGCCAAACCCCAAACGTGGAACGGGCAGTCAATTCCCTCAGCCCCCGGTTCGAGTCTCAAACCAGCATTTGCCGCTGATGTGCGCGTTAACCGCGATAGTCTTTGGTGGTTGCACGAAGGGAACCGAGCAATCCGAGTTGATGACTGGAAACTGGTTGCTGCATCTGGTGATCCGTGGGAACTGTACGACTTGCGCACCGACCGAGCCGAACAGGAAAACCTAGCCACCAAGATGCCTGACAAAGTCCGTGAACTTGCAGATAAGTGGCAGCAGCAGGCAAACGATTTCACCGTGCTAGCACAAAAGACACTGCCTCCACAAGCCAAGGAAAAAAACAAAAAGAAGAATTCGAAAAACGGCGGGCGACGCAAAGACTAATGCGTCATTTCCGACTATTACAACAAGAATCTCTGTGCAGCGAAATTTTTTATCCGCTTGCCCATCGGGCCGCGCGTGCAGCTTTTCTACCAACAGCTTGTCTCTAACGGGACGGTTCGCGCGCTCTGAAAGTCCGCGAAGCATGTAGGACCGCGATTCACGCAGCCTCAAAACGTGCATCGATATTTGGTCACTTATTCAATTGCAACGGCTAAAGCAGATGCTCTCGTTATTCCGCTTGGTCGACCTTGGTTGATTCTTGCTTTGAGGGAATTGTGTGCGAGCTGTCTCGGTCGTCGATGATAATGCGCCAGCGGGCAGTTTCGAGATCTTCAAATTGCCCTTGTTTGGCTGACCAAGAAAACCCGATAACGGCCGCTCCTGCCAAGGCGATTGCGATAGGTAGTGCTACAAAAATCACGCTCATTTCTTACGCCCTAAGAAAAGTCCTCATCGCCGAACCCCCACCGCGAAGCATTTGATCAAGCAATACAAACTCACTTAAAGAAACGAGCACTCATTGTCACGGATACGACAGTTAATGAGCTGATCGGCATGAGGATGGCTGCAATTAATGGATGAATCCAACCAACCATAGCTAAACCAACGGCGAACAAATTATAACCCAGCGATGCCATAAAATTGCGCATGGCGACTTGTTGAGTGCGTTTAGCAGCGCCGATTAAGTCGAGAATGCCTCGCAATTCGGCTCGCCGCAAATAAACATCTGCTGCGTCCATACTCACTTCTGCTCCGCCAGCTACGGCGATTCCCACATCCGCTGCAGCCAGCGCAGCAGCGTCGTTCACACCGTCGCCGACCATGACGACAGCACCTGTCCCAACCCACGTCGAAGTACGATCTCGTTTTTTAAGTCTGAACTGTTTTTCCTCATTTACTCGATGAGACAATTGTTGGCGGCAATCAACTATCGTCTGCTGTTTTTGTTCGGGCAACATTTCACTTCGGCAGTACTCGGTTGCGATCCCCAACTGCTGGCCAACGGATTCGACCACTGTTCGATGATCTCCAGACAGGATACCAACTTGCCAGCCGGCTGATTGCAGAGATTGGACGACCCCCGCAGCCTCTGCCCGGATGCGATCTCGTAGCGCGATGTAACCTACTAGTTGTGTTTCCACTGCGACAAGTACGATAGTTCGACCGTCGCGGATTGCTAGGTTCAACTTGGATTCCCATTCTCCTCCTAAGCGACAGCCTACAGTATTCATCAGTAAGCGATTGCCGACTGCCAGTTCGCGGCCAGCCCAAATTCCAATCAGGCCCTTTCCAGGAACAACGCGAATATTCTCAACGGCGCGATACAGTTCGTCGGACCCTTGCGCCTCCTCGCGCGCGAGCGACTTTGCGGCGCGTCCGATTGCTTTGCCAATTGGGTGCTTTGTATGCTGTTCCAGTTGAGCGACTGCCATCAATGTCGCAGAATCAAGTGTATGCTCAACGACTTCATGTTCACCACATGTTAGAGTACCAGTTTTGTCGAACCAGATAACTCCCGGCTTGACCAATCGATGGAACACTTCAGCGCCTTTGATCAGCATATCGCGTTTTGCTGCCAAACCCATGACTCTAGCTACGACCAGTGGCGTGGCCAAGCCTAACGCACAAGGGCATGCAACTATCAATAATGCGATCACACGATCCGGAACCGCTCGAGCGTCGACAAAATACCAACCGATGGCGGTCAGACTCGCCAGGACCATGACGACGATCACGAAAAGACCCGCAATGCGATCGGCAAGTTGAATGAGTGGTGATTTCGCAAACGAAGAATCTTGAATAGTCTTAGCAATTCGACCAGCTCGAGTATCACCGCCGCAAGCTTCAACGACCATCCGCAGAGTGCTGGTAACATTGTGCGTTCCTGCAGCAATCATGGCTCCGGGGCCAATAGCCACAGGCATACTCTCGCCAGTTAACCAAGCTTGATCGACTTCACTATTCCCGGAGATGACCTTGCCGTCCGCAGGAACTTTTTCGCCCGGCAGAATCTCAACGGTATCACCTCGAGTCAACGAATCGGCCAAAACTTGCTCAGTAACTCCGTTGACAATGCGTCGGGCCGCTGGCGGAAGAATGCTGCGCAGTATGTCAACTGCTTCGCAAGACGACTGTTGCTGCGACGACTGAATTGCCCTCCCAACCAATAGCAAAAAAACTAACATACAGAGGGAATCAAAGTACAGCTCTCCCACACCGGTAATACCACTGACAGCTCCGCTGACTGCTCCCACACCTAAACCAAGTGCGATGGGTATATCCATGTGGGGCGTTCGACTGCCGAGGGCGCTCCAGGCACCTCGGAAGAAGACTGCTCCGGGACCGAGTAAGCATGCCAAACCAATAACGATGCTGGTACCACGCAGCAAGGTAAGGTGCTGGACCGCCATACCACTCGCTTCCCCAGCGTAAATCCCCAAAGCCAGCAACATTACGTTTCCCGCACAGGCACCTGCGATGGCGATTTGAACAAGTTGTTCGCGATTGCGTTGACGAATGATCGACCGAGTGGCCGATCCCACATCGACGCTTGGTGTGTAACCCAACTGACAAATCGTTTTGGCAATTTGGCTGACCGAGACGCGCGCCGGATTCAACGTGACGGAAATCGCGTTACGAGATAAACTGGCACGCGCTGAGGTTACTCCGGGCAAAATCCTGGGCAACTTCTCGAGCAACCAGATACAAGCAGCGCAATGGATACCCGCTAGACGAAACGTCAGGGACCATTCACCTGCCCCGATTGGATTGGCATATCGTGGCAAGAAATTTGGGTCATCGAGTGCAGCTAGCGCACCAGCGCCAATCTCTCCGGCTGCGGGGTTCGGTGCATTGTCCCAGAATCCTCTCAGGCGATAGTATTCTTCCAATCCTTCAGCATGTATCAGGCTGTATGCTGCCGCACAGCCTGTACAACAGTACACACGTCCACTCGGATCACAAATTGAACCATTAGTTTTCGTACCGCAGTGAATACACTCTCGTTCAGTCTCAACGAACGCCATTGGCGCTGTTTGCCCAGGATCAATGTTAAGGGCATTGTCTTCGAAAAACCGCATACTTTGCGAATTGGGCATTCCCAGGTTAATGCTCACGGCAGCACCTGCTTGTACGCGCAATCCGCTTCCGCACCCTGTGATTGCCGTCCCGACATAAACGCTTCCTTTTGCTTGATGGATTCATTCTGTGAAGGCGACTTCAACATCGGAACGTTCGCCGCAGGGTTCGGTGGCTGACAGCACGGTAAGTCTGCTGTGATATGGCTCTTCAACTCTTGGGCCAAGATGCTTTCGTCGGTCGAAATTGCATGAACTCTCGCATGAACCTTATGCAGCGGAGTTAGGTCAATTGTCGATCGATGTAGAGCCGTGACCATCCCGACAATGATCAACAGCACAGCAGAAACTACTGGCCAGAGACTGCGGTAGCGATTCCCAAACCATGAACTTCCAATCATCGCCACTGACAACAGCGGGACGCTCCCCAGCGAAAAAACGGCCATGATGAGAGCCCCCGATGCGATACTGGCCGAAGCTGCAGAGGTTAACAGAAACACGTACAACCAGCCACAAGGGAGCAAGGCGGTCAGCAAACCCAACGTCATCGAGCGTTTCCAGGTTATACCATGCCTCAACCATCGGATCGCGGGCGCTACCAAATGAACGCTCCATTGCGGAGGATGAAAGCTGAGTGACTGTCCGGAACCCAATCGCATGAGCCCCAATAAGCCGATGGTTGCCAGTACGATACCTGCAATCGACGCCATGGAGCGCTGCACCCCCAGCAGGCCTGACGTCGCCTGTACTGTGGCTCCCAAGAATCCCGCGATTGCACCAAGCAATGAGTAACTTGCAAGGCGTCCTAAATGGTAAGCCAAGATCGATTCGCAGGTTCGGCCATTCTGGCCAGGCTGTATACACAGCGTTGTCAGGGGCCCACACATGCCGACGCAGTGCATACTGCCCAAAAGACTAGCGAACGCGACAGAAACAACCAGCATTGTCATGAAACAGCTTTCATGTGATTTCAAAATCTACGAACCAAGCTTGATGGTGTTCGTCTGTTGAAGTCTGTTGTTTATTTGATTTCTACCTGAGGGCGATCGCCAACTCGAATGGGTTCGTCGAACTTAAACGAGTCCCGCTTGTAACGCTCCAGGACC
>CAZVBC010000208.1:0-12260 GCA_964625155.1 uncultured Pirellulaceae bacterium | reverse complement strand
GGTGATGGCCAACCTCGATATCGCGGAACGACGGTTGCCGCAAGACGGTCGTATCGAATTGATGATCGGAGGGCACCCTGTCGATTTGCGAGTCAGCGTTTTGCCAACTATGTTTGGCGAGAGCGTGGTCATGCGGATCTTGGATCGCTCGGTGGTTTCGCTCAGCTTGAATAACGTCGGTATGGATGAAACGACGCTGAAAGATTTTCGACGCATCATCGATCGTCCCAATGGCATCGTACTGGTTACCGGCCCAACTGGCTCCGGGAAGACCACCACGCTCTATTCAGCGTTGAGCGAATTGAATGACATCGAAGATAAGATCATCACCACCGAAGATCCTGTCGAATATGATATCGATGGCATTGTGCAGATCCCGATCGATCATGAAATCGGCGTTACTTTTGCGTCCTGCTTGCGAGCCATCCTGCGACAGGATCCCGATATCATTTTGGTTGGTGAGATTCGCGATTTGGAGACGGCTGAAATTGCGATTCAAGCATCGCTGACGGGACACTTGGTCTTTAGCACGCTCCACACGAATGATGCCCCCAGCACAATTACGCGGTTAAAGGACATGGGGATTCCCACGTTTTTGATCACGGCATGTGTCGAAGCTATTTTGGCCCAGCGACTGGTGCGTCGCATATGCGCCAAGTGTCGCGAGCCAGCGACACCAGACAAAGAACTGCTTATGGACTTGTCCATCGACCCCAAAGAGGCCGATAAGCACAAGTTCTTCCATGGCAAGGGTTGTGCCGTATGTAACAATACAGGATACAAAGGACGTGTTGGGCTGTTTGAACTGATGGTTATGAACGACGATCTCCGCGAAGCGGTGCTGAAGAACGTAACGACCGACGAATTGCGAGACAAAGCGATTGGTTACGGTATGACTTCGCTGCGCAATTACGGCATTAAATTCGTCTATGAAGGGGTCACCACCGCTGACGAAATCGTGCGAGAAACCGTCGTCGACGGATAACTTAGCTTGTCCGCAATCGTTGCTGGCTAGCGCTTTGTTACAGCTCAATTTTAGGGATCGGGAGGGCGAAGCTCCTGCTAAGGCAATTTAGCGGCGGAGCGGTAGGAACCTCGGTCTGTCGTTTGCGTGAACCCGAATCCTTAGCTGTCACAGTGCACTAGTACCGGGATGTCACTTGCTGATACTCAAGCGCAACAAGCGGAGGGAGCTGGACAGCTTTGCGGTAACTCGGGATGGCTTGAGGCTTGTGGAATGACGCGGCATCCAACCGAGGGGGCGACGAGGATGTGATTATGAATCAAAAATTTGACATCATCTGGCTATTTGAGAATAGTTAATTCACTGGCACCAGTAGTCTGAATCTTTCAGTAACCGTTTCGAAACGTTGGGCATTGCCCAGCCCTTTTCCCTTGCAGGGATGAAAACGCCATGCCTACTTATCAATTCGAGGCGATGGATGCGACCGGACAATCAATCAAAGATGTGATTGAGGCCGCTAACGAGGAAGAAGCCCAAACGACAATTCGTCAGATGGGTTATTTCGTTACCAAGATTCAAATGAAAAAGGGGGCGGCCAAGCCAGGTACAGGCCAAAAAAAGAAACGCCCCTTTGCCCTTGGTGGGGCTAAAACAAAACATATCTGTGCTTTCACTCGCCAGCTTTCCATTCTTCAAGACGCAGGCTTGCCCATTTTGCGAAGCTTGAAGATCCTCGAGCACAACAACAAGCCCGGCAAGCTCAAAAACGCATTGATGGATGTCTGCGACGAAATTGAGACTGGCTCGACCTTGTCGGAGGCGATGAGCAAATGTCCGAAGGTATTTAGCCGCTTGTATGTCAACATGATCAAAGCGGGCGAGGCGGGTGGCGCGCTGGAAACGATTCTCAAACGTTTGGCTGACTTCTTGGAAGCCGCAGAAGCTCTTAAGCGTAAGGTCAAGGGAGCGCTCATCTATCCGATCGCGGTGGTTATCATCGCTTGCGGTATTTTGGCTCTGATCATGACCTTTATTGTGCCCACCTTCAAGAAGTTGTTTGAAGAGATGGGGATGAAGTTACCGCCACCGACGATACTGTTAATCGCGATGAGCGACTATATCGTCAATTACTGGTTCCTGCTGCTGGTAATCCCGTTCTGTTATTGGTTGATATCTAAGTTGATTCGCAAATTCCGGCAGGGGCGGATGGGCTTCGATATGTATATGCTGAAAGTGCCGGTATTTGGAAAGCTTGTCGAGCTGAATATTCTGGCTCGGACTACGCGAACTTTGGGAACTTTGGTTTCCAGCGGTGTTCCGATCCTTGAAGCTTTGAATATCACGCGAGAGACGGCGGGGAATGCATTGTTTGAGAGAATTTTTACCAAGGTCACCGACGCGATCCGAGAAGGGGAAGTGATTAGCAAGCCGATGCGCGAGAATTCGACGCCAGGATTTCATCCGGTCGCGGCGTTTTATTGGGTATTGATGGGATCGTTTCCTGGAGTGATGGTGTTGTCTGTCGCTTTGACTGCCGGTCGAACGGCTGCTGGAAAGAGTGCCAGTGGTGCGATGCAGACGTTGCTGCAAGTAGGAGGAGGCGTGTGCGCACTGGGGGCAGTAGGTTGCTTAATATTTTATTTTATGAAAATGAAGGCTCGTGTGATCGACGAGCTGGTGGTGAATATGGTGGACGTAGGCGAAGAGACAGGTGAACTGGATACGATGTTGTATAAAGTTGCCGACACCTACGACGACGAAGTGAATGTGATGACCGAAGGCTTGACCCGTCTTATCGAACCGTTATTGATCGTTTTCCTCGGATGTGCCGTCGGTTTTATCGTCATCAGTTTGTTCATGCCGCTGGTCGCGATGATTTCACAGCTCTCCTGACGATGCGCAACTGTGTCGGTATGCATGGTACAAGTTGACGAGCTCGGTGTTCAACTGGCTCGGTCAGCTCACGTGGCGGATCGATTTTCAGGCTCATTTTGTTGCCTTGTTTGTTGAGCAAGAACGATTTCCGGATAAAAGTTTTCCAACACTCACGTTGGCGTGGTCGATTGTTTCGTATTTGAAACGCTTACAACAGATGACGGGTGGAGGTGTATTTCCAATGTCAATTCAAGTCCGAAAGAATCGGTTTGGTTTTACGCTGGTCGAAGTTTTGGTAGTGATCGCCATTATTGGTATCTTGGTCGGCCTCACGGTACCTGCAGTGATGATAGGCATGCGCGCAGTTCGCCAGAATGCGATCTTTATGGAGGTCGATACCCTGCGAGACGCCGTTGAGCAGTATAAAACCAAGTTTGGATCGTACCCTCCGGACGGTTCCAGTTTGAGTAGTATCAATCAGCACCTGCGCAAGATTTTTCCGCAAATTGCCGCAACTGAGGTAAGCGCTTTGACTGCCAGCGCGAAATGTTCTACTGGTGCACCGACCGGTGTGATGGATCCGCCCGAAGCACTCGTGTTCTTTCTAGGCGGTTACAGTGATGATGCGGTCCATCCATTAACGGGCCCTGGTGGTCCTCTGATAAAAACGGGAAGCAATACGTACATATACAATGTGGATCGCAACAAGCCATTTTACGACTTTAAGCAAAGTCAGTTGACTCTGAATGACAATGGAATATCGACCGACGAAGATGAGCTTTCGTTGTCTGGAGGTGCTGACGCCATTCCGGTCTACCGCCCAGCAGGAAGAACGGCTCCTTACGTGTACTTTAATAGCACGACTTATACGATTTCTGCTGCTTCTGGTGTTTTTTATAATCATTTTACGACATCAGCGGTCCCGGGCGTTGCGCGTCCCTATCGCTCGGACAAGACCAATCCGGCTGTGGGTGGTACAAGTAATCCGAATCTCTATTTTCGATTTATGGAAGACAGAAAGTTCCAGATTATTACCGCTGGATTGGACGACGGTTATGGGGGCGTTGCTGACGCGAGTAATGGCATAGTTTATTTTCGATATCCGTCTGGCGGCGCTGTGACTTTCGTGACCAGCGGTGGCAAGACTACGGCGACCGAAGGCTCAGTATCGCGATACGAAGATGGCGATCCGGCAAACTACCAATTAGATAATGCTGCTAATTTTTCGGACGGTATTTTTAGTGATAGTTTGCCGAACTAGATTTTTTCCTTGATCCATATTGCGGAGTTCACGTCAGGTTTTCGTATTAACGGATGGGTCGTGATTCAATCGGTGTGAGAGGGCTTTGCCCATGAATGACAGAGACTTTACCACAATGCGCCTGCGGCGACCAAGTTTCACATTGGTCGAGTTACTGACGGCCATTGCCATTTTGGGCATCATGAGCGGCATGGTGTTGGTCGTACTCGCCGGCGCTCAGCGTGACGCTTACGTGGCTCGTACGCGAGGTACGATCCAGAAGTTGCACGAGATTGTATTGCAACGCTGGGAGGAATATCGTTACCGCGCACCGAAAATCAACCTACCTCCCGAGTGGTTGTTACCTCAGGCTGCCTTGGGAGGCCAAGTTGCTCTCAGCCCTCGTGAGGGGTCGCGTTTGCGCATGATAGTCTTGCGCGACCTGATGCGCATGGAGATGCCAGATCGAATGAGCGACATTGAATTTCCGCCGACCATCTATAAAGTGGCTGGGTTTACATACGACAATCCACCTCCTTCATTAAATACGGGTAACGATACTCCTTATACGCTCACTAGGACTGTTCCCGGGCAATACAACAATCTTCGCCAGCGAGCAGGGCTTGGATCCTTGCCTTCGCCCTACACCGGTCCGGTTGTATCGGTCGTTCCTTCAGGCTACAGCGGCTCGATCAACAGCGCCGAATGGCTTTATTACATCGTGGCGGCTTCGAATTTCCAAGGAGGTTCCGCGCTTGAGTACTTTCGTCCATCAGAGGTGGGTGATGTCGATGATGATAATCATCCGGAATTTATCGACGCCTGGGGAAATCCGATATGGTGGATTCGCTGGCCTTCAAGTTTCGACAGTCCGTACAACGCCTATGGTGCTGCTGACGCTATGGACCCTTTGCATACCGACTGGCGCTGGATGGATGCAGCGTTCGAGAACAAGCCATGGACTTTGGTGCCACTGATTATCTCCAGTGGGCCGGATGGTGTATTTGACATTAAGTTCGAAGGAGCTTCGTCGCCCATAATTTATGCAACTCAAAGATGGGTTAGAGCTACAGACTCTCCGGCTCATAGCGCTGGCCCAATTCCTTATTACTTTCCCGATCCGTTTGTGGATGCATACGCCAACAACGGGCAATTGGTAAAAACCGGGTTAGGGTCCGTGTTGGATCAAGATGGCGACGGAACAACGGACGGAGCCGCAGACAATATTCACAATCACAATCTAACGGAATAAACAGGTGAGGAGGAAATTCATGTATCTGCCACAGTCCTGTTTCAATCCGTATCGCCGCAAGACTGGTTTTACGTTAGTTGAATTGCTGGTCGTGATGGGGGTGATCGTCATTCTTGCGGCCGTTACGCTCCCCTTTGTTCGAGAATTGTTGCACGATCAAAAGCTCAGCCAAACCGCTCGTATAGTGCAAGGATATGCAGAATCCGTACGTGCCAAAGCGATGGCCTCAGGACGCCGTACTGCCCTGATCTTAGAGAGGCTTCGATACGACAGCCTCGGTGGCTTAGGAGCGGAAGCCAGAATTTCGCAGAATACCTGTGTGAGGCTTTCTACCGGTGAAGTTTTTCCGCCCTACGAAGGAGATTGGGCGGGAGCGGCAGGGACTTTGAGTGATTCAAATGGTGATGGGTTCGTGGACCAAATCTCGATTCCAATCGCTCAAGTTGCAAGTCTTTGGGATTCGTCCACCGGAATGCCGTCCGGTTTAGTTTCTGCCGGTGACTCGATCGAATTTGGGGACCGGCAACAAGGATTTGTGATAGCAGCCGCTCCACGGTTAAACGCTGGAATCATCGAGATCGACTTTGTGAATCCGCCTCGAGGAGAGGTTCAGGGAGTACCGTCAGTAATTAGTGCTGAATCAATGTGGTTTCCGGCGACCTCGGTGCGATTTCGAATTCATCGCAAGCCCTCAAAATCGCTGGCGGGCAGCATAATTCTGCCGCGTGGTACCTGTATTGATTTAACTATGAGCGGTACAGGAGTGGTTGGCCGAGAATTTAGCACGGATGCGATTCAAGGTAGAAGTAAATTCTCCAATGAAGATTATGGGCAAGTTTATATGGTTTTTGGGCCCCGTGGAAATATTGAAGTGGCGTATTACCAAACGCGTCCAACCGATATCGCTTCATCATTTGCTCGGGTTTATCCGACGGGTATTTTTCATTTATTGATTGGCAGGACGGATCAAGTATTACCGCACAGTTTATTGGCGCCTTTAACGCCCGGAGCCGAATCAGAACGGGATGATTTCAAGGCAAACATTATGGATCCTGGAAATTTCTGGGTCTCCATCAATCCTTATTCCGGTTCGATTTATTCGTCTTCTGTGACTGCTCCCAACATTTCTGGCCTCACGGGTGCGGCCGCAATTACCTTTCGTACCGCACAGGCGCGACAACTTGCAACTGTTGTCATGAATCGAGGAGGTACGTAAGTCCGATGTATAGCCTTTCGTTTATGCGCAGAACAACCGGCCGCGTGGGCGTGACAATCTTGGAAGTTCTGTTTGCAATTGGGATTGTAATCATAGGCATCTTGGGCATTGCCTCCGTCTTGCCCTTGGCTGGGCGGCAAGCTGGAGACAGCAATCGTGCGGCTATTTCCCAGGCATTGGGTGAAAGCTGGTACCGAGAGTTCATGGTGCGAGGTATGCATCAATCAACAAGTTGGTGGTGGTTTAATGACATGTCGAATAATGGAATTCCATTAAGTTATAATCCTTACCTAAAGTCATTAAGTGTTCCCGTAAGTTCGACGGCCAGCACAACTTCGCCGGCTAATTGGCGTCCGGTTGGAAAGCAGGGTATCTGCATCGACCCAGTATTTTTTACTGATCGCGATTTTCTGCCCGCCGTGACAATCGGTTTTACCACATCGTGGTATCGGCCTATAGTTTTTCCCTATTTTCAAGAAAGCTATAACCCGACAATTGACCCTGCTTATCCGGCGAGTCCTTCGTTCGCTTGGGAAGACCAACCGCGATTGTTGCGAGTTACTGTGGCTACAGGAGGCAGTTTGATCAATTCCAAAATGGTCGAGCAAATGTTTCAGTCGCAGGACGATTTGGTTTTCTCTGCCGACGAAAAAGAGTTGGACTTAGCGCCGGTTCGTGGCATTCAATTCTATACCGATCCGACGACTTCTTCGATTGTGCCTTTCGCCCGTGCTCAAGCCAAATCGGAGTACAGTTGGATAGCGACTTTGACGCCGACCGAACAATCGGACAGTTCTATTGAGACGCACTACACCTTATCATTGGTTGTGATACATCGACGTGAAGTCGTATTTTTTGATCCTTCCGTCAGTGCGACACGAGTACCCGGTACACTCGCAGCGCCCGACGAAAAACCGCAGGGTGAACGTTTAGTGTGGGTCTTGCCGTTGTCAGGGAATTTCGACGGTGGACACGGTGGGCGTGTCCAATTGATCGGCACCGACGGCATTAAAGATGATGTTCAAATCGGCGATTGGATGATGCTCAGTCGCCATGTCAGCGCGTCAGTGACTTCAGCGCCATCACAACAAAGGTATTCCGTATTTCGTTGGTATCGGGTGGTGGGTGTTGATGAGCAAGCGACCTATGGTCCGATGACGGGGCCAGACCCATATGGCAAGCTCTCTCCCGATGAAGTATGGACGCGCGAGGTAGTGTTGGAAGGTCCCGATTGGAATTTCAGTCCGATTGCAAGCGTCCAACTTCCTGTGGGCACGACGACCATGATTGCCCCAACAACGGCGACGATCGTCAAAGGAGCCACGCACGTGATTGAACGTGTAGTGGAGATTCCTTAGCTCCCTTTTTTCTTTTTGCCAGCGAATGCGTTTGTACCTTTTCGCACAGTCGATGGAGTAAGCCATGAGATATCGAGCCTCAATTCGCGAATCAGGCTTGATCCTATTGGTCGTTCTTGGCATGTTGACATTGTTCAGTATGTTGACCATTACCTACATCGTTTTCACCGGTCAGTCTCGGGCGGCCAGCATGGCAATGGCCCGCCGTGAGTATCGTGGCACCCCGGCTCCTCGCCTGACCGACGAAGCGTTACGACAATTACTGCGCGGTACAACAGATTCCAAATCGGCGGCTTATGGGCATTCTTTCTTAGAAGATGTTTATGCCCCTCCGTTTCAGCTTCAAGCGCGCAGTTACTCTCTGGACCTTAATAGCGCGGGTACCGTGAATGCGATTGAAATAAGTCGAGAACCTTTTTTTCTGGGTGGACGCTTTTTGAGGATTCCACTGCATTTAGAAGGTCGAACAAGGGTATTGGATTATACCGGTGCAGGTACATACCATTATGTAGCAAATAATCTGCCAGCAGCTCACGATGTCCTTAATGGACGCATTATTACTTTTCAAGAGGGCCCATTAGCCAATGAGTCGTTTCGAATTGTTCGCTATATCGGCGCTCTTTCCGTTCCATCGAATAATGCTTCTATGGCACAGTTAGATATATTTCAGCTTCAGTATTCCATAGTGATTGATTTGAATGACGCGAACAAGCACAAGATGGTTGATTACCAAGATGGTAACATGACTATTGAAAACTGGATCGCACGCACTCCAGAAGGCAGCTATCTGAGTCATACTTGGAACCGGATTGCCAACCCAGCCGTACTTGCAGTTGGCCATAGAATCTTGTTGAACGGAGCCCCGTTAAATGGTCACGGGCTCGGCATGGCACTCACCGGGGCGCCACAACCTCATTTGCCTTTGGTGCCGCCACCAGCGAATAATTATGTTTCTCCGTTTACTGGTTACCCATTTAAAACGGATCCTCCGCCAGAGTTGGCAAATTTTCCTGTTTCGCTGCAACCTCGATATGGCGCATTGCGTCAAGCATCAGGATTGCCACTTGTGCCTATTGGGCTTGCGAACGAATCTTACGATGCAGCCGACTATAATGATTTCTATTTATCGCTGCGAGCGTCTGAATCAGCACGTACGGGATTGGCGGTGGATAAGTATCCAACCACAATCATTCCCAGTTTTCACCGAGCGGCGCTGATTAACTATATCGTTAACTGGAAAGATCCTCTTGCAAGTTATTCGACCCCTGAAGAATTGTTGTGGACACTGGAACGGATTCAATTGGCTGCGGGGCGGCCACTGTCAATCAATGTTACGGTCGCAAATCCGCCCATTTCATACATAGTGAATCCCAATTTCACCGGCAATAACCCAGGAGATTACGTTGCTGGGACAGGAATCAAGACACCCCAGTTGAATTTGACAATTGGAAATTGGACAAATCAATGGCCGGGCCCACCTGGCGGACCTAAGGACCAGTTTTTGAATTGGGTGCGTTGGTTGGTAGCGGGCCCATGGGACGTCGATAACGATGGGGATGCCTTGGCGGACAGTGTATGGGTCGATCTCAACCTGCCGTTGATCACCTCACCTGAAGGCAAGCTACTGAAAATGTTAACGGCATATTACGTTGAGGATTTCGACGGCAAATTGGATCTGAATGCTACCGGAAACATCGCTCAGACTCTCGATGCCGGCTATACCAATAATACGACGAATCAGTTTGCAGAAGGAGCAAACCTACATTTGCCGCAGGGGTTTGGTACAGGGCCAGCCGAGATATCAATACGCCATTTGTTTGCTTCGCCAACAAACTATTTACAGTTTTTGGCTGAACGATATCGTTCATCGACAGTGCTTTCGGATGTTCAACCTGGAAGTATGTTGGACGATGCGGCTGGCCAATTGATGCCCCGCGAGCGTTTTCCAAACAATGCAATGGGACGCCTGCTGCGCAACCAATTGCCTGCATTTCCGAGTCTGACGCATGGAGTGATGGCCTTGGGGTTAGATCGGCTGGGTAATCCACTGATGTTGAACAATGTCTCACCCTGGGACCAATCCCTGAATGATCCGTACGAGGCCCGATGGAGAAAGCTGTCTCATGCGGACAGCCCATATACTCTTGACGATTGGGAAAGGCTTATCCGTACCAATGACTGGGATCGCTCCGCCTACGACAATCGATTGGCAAATCGGGCTCCAGCTAGTCGCCAATCGATTGCTCCCAAAACTGCACATTTTCGTCATCCAGTTGTGTCGAGTCGTTCGGGCGGGGTAGCTCTTTCTTCGCTATTTGAATTAGTGAATATGGTCATGGTTCGCCGAAACGTGTTGCCGCAGGGTATTTCGGCTGAAGGATTTCGAGAATTGTTCCCGTTGGAATTCCATCGCGGTGAACGGCTGAATGCCAACCGTCCATTTGGTAATGGAATTGATGATAACGGCGATGGTCAAATTGATGAACCGCGAGAATTGATTGGTATACTTTCAAATCTTGGTTGGGTTTCCAGCCAACACACTCAAACCAGTTCCACGAAGGACTCTTTGAGATTATTGCCGGACCCATCGCAGGTGAATTTATTACGTGAAGATTATCTTTTTGGTCAGCCGCATAGTACTGCGTATTCGAATTTCGAAGCAGTTCCAATGAAGGCTGGTTCTCCGGACGAAAATACATATTGGGGAGGCGTTGAGTCGCGACAGTTGTTTGCACGACATTTGTATTGTTTGGCTCAATTGTTGGTTCCTGCTGACTACAAATTCCCCAACGTGCCTGCGAACCACAATGTAACTCCTCAAGAGCGTGCACGTTTGCTCGCGCAGTGGGCGGTCAATGCAGTTGATTTTCGCGACGCCGACTCGGCAATGACGAGATTCCCCTATGATTCTGAACCGTTTAAAGTGAAAAGGACAATGCCTGCCAATCCACAATCAGGAGATATTGTAAAACAAGTTTTTGCTTGGGAGCCTGACGACGGAGTAGTCTGGGGTATGGAGCAACCCGAGTTATTACTGACCGAATCCTTGGCAACTCACGATATACGGGCCAAGAAATCTGATCCAACGAATCACTATCAATATCGCATTCCGCAGGGTTCTTTGTTTCTAGAATTGTATTGCCCGCGATCCTCGCCAACCAATATCGCACCGGAGATTCATGTTCCAGGATTCTCGCGAAAGTTATATAACAGCACAAATGGGGCTTTGAAATTGGGCGAGTTAAGTCCGCCTGATGCCGCCGGGACTGAGTTTCCCGTGTGGCGAATTTATATTAGCGAGTCGAAACCCGAGGTGGATCCCAACGCCAGCAAACCCGATCGAACCAATCAGGCTTTTCATTTGAGCCATAAGTCTGGAACAACTCTCAATCCTCTCAATTACACGTTTCAGTTCCCGTCTGATCCACACGACGGACCAAAGACTTGGAATAACAATTCGCCTAAAGATTCAGGGTTTAAGTTCGATCACAGTGGCGAGCTCAAAGATCCTGACCCATCTAAAGCGAGAATTATCGTTTTTACCAGCGGTTTTGCTCCGACCAATAGTAATACTCCTGGCATACCCACCGGGGCAGTAGCGGACGATCACGTCTTTGTGAATCAACAGGCGAACGTCGAATTGGCGGGCGGCGAGTACCTTGTGATCGGTCCGCGCGCGGTCACCTATTTTGGCTCGCGCAAACAGAACTCAGGGACACCAACACATCAGCCTAATACTCATCGCATTGAATTTTCCCCGACCTGGACAAATATTTACAAACACGGCAGCAATACGGTTCTTAATCCACCCGTCCCCCAGCGGCAAACGATGGCCGACTCCAAATACATGATTGCGGCAGCACCAATTCCAACGACTTGGAAACAGCCTCAGCCACCCTTGCCACAATTCAATCCGATCGGCATCAACGTTTCTGAGCCCCTGCCCAAGGATACTGGGTATTACAAGGAACCCGAGATACAGTTAAACCCCAACGATAATGGGACTGACGTGGCCACAGGTGCTGAGGGTTTTGGTAAGCTTCCTTACGATGCATACAATGGCCAAGGACCGCTATTTGACAAAAAGTCGTCCGACACTCCTCTCGAACATTGGGGCTTACCCGGTGAACTCAATGGTAGTGTCCCAGTGGAGCAGGGAACTCAAGAAGATTGGTGTACGGCCTTTCTTCAGCGATTGGCAGATCCAGACAAACCATATCATGTAAGGTTTAATCCATACATTACAGTCGACTGGCTTCCAATTGATCTAACGGTATTTAATGGCGAAGATGATCGGCCTAGCACAGATTCGAAAAAGTTTCGCTTTGCCAGTCGCCAGAAAACAGGCGTCGCCA
>CAZVBC010000207.1:0-12271 GCA_964625155.1 uncultured Pirellulaceae bacterium | reverse complement strand
TGTTTCGGCCAACGACCCTGTATCGGTCGCGCTCGCCTTGGAGAATTTTTTTGTTAGCTCGGGTGAATACAAATACAGCCTTGATTTGATGCAGCGAGACCTCACCATCGACCCTGTCGAAGACTTTATCGTCAATCAAAAACAAGGACATTGTCAGTATTTTGCATCTGCATTAGCACTAATGCTGAGGCACAGTACCGACCCAGAATCCGCAATTCCAACGCGTGTGGTGGGAGGCTTTCACCCACATGAATTCAATCAACTCGGTAAGTACTTTGTCGTGCGCAATAGCGATGCACACGTGTGGGTCGAAGCTTACTTTAGTTCCGAGCAATTGAAGGCCAGCGGTATCGAGCCAAGTTTTCCCTGCCCCTTTGGATGTTGGTTAACTTTAGACCCCACACCAGAAGCAGAAGGAGACGATTCCAGTTTGCGTGAGCCGCCCGACCAGGCGATCGATTACGCGCAACAGCTTTGGACAGAT
This sequence comes from uncultured Pirellulaceae bacterium, assembly GCA_964625155.1. Classification (GTDB taxonomy): domain Bacteria; phylum Planctomycetota; class Planctomycetia; order Pirellulales; family Pirellulaceae; genus Aureliella. The sequence goes on along the minus strand of CAZVBC010000207.1, from coordinate 11,787 downwards.
TATGTAATCGAAGCTCATCAATTGACATCCGAGGATGGTTTGTACGCTCAGTTTATCGCACAGACGGCGGCCGCAGGAAATTTGATCATGAAATCAGGATTACAGCTTTACTCAGACATTCGCAACGGAACTCTGGTGCAGCGATATTCATTGGAAAACTGGTTCTCGTGGCCGTTCGCTTTGGCTGCATTCTTCATAGCAGGTACCATTGCTCTACTGATGCGTTCTACTGGTTGGTTGCCGCGATTGGCTCCGAAGTGGGTCAAGCATTTGGGATTGTCCATGCGCAGGCAATCGGTGGCTCAATTATTCTTTGCCAAGTGCCTGCGTGTGCTTACGCGTTACGGTTTTCACCGATCTGCCTCGCAAACCCCTAAGGAGTTGACGGATGCGGCGGCCAAATCCTTGGCCAACAATTATCAGATTCCGTCCGCTAGATCTCCGCTTACCTTACTGACGGATCTGTATTATCGCATTCGGTTTAGCTCTCAAAAATCGCTGACCGAAATCGAATTATCCTCAATCAACGAGGCTCTGCGTGGATTGGAAGAAACACTGGCTTTGAAAGGCAAGAAACATTAAGCTGAGAAGAGAATAAGTGCCGCTTGCAAACAGGCTGCCGTCCGCAACGAAAGATCGTGTCCGGTACCATGATTGGCAATTGTGCTTAGTTGTACTGCGCCACATTCGATATAGTGAAAGGCTTTTGGCAAGCTTATCAGCCCGAGTGCGGTAGTATGCGTTAGTACCCGGTTTCCATTGATTTCGCAACTAAAGCCGGACGCAAACGCGTTCCCACCGATCGAAGTGACGCTGTCCAAATACGCTCTGCTAACAATAAGTGCACGATTTGCAACGATAGGCGTTCAACCAAAAGTCGGTCACTTATTGTTTACGTTGTTTTAGTGACGAATGCCGTCCAGTCCAGGTTGTTTGTCGTAATTTGACTATCCACTTTCAAGTAATGAACGATCGGAAACCTAACAGAATGAAGCCCCAATCGATTCTAGTCGGCGTGTTTTGCCTATTCGTTTCTAATACCGCTCTAGCCGAAAACTGGCCGCAGTGGCGCGGTTTACAAGGCGACGGAGTGTCGACAGAAAAAGGGATAGCGACTAAGTGGTCGAAATCCGAAAACGTGCTTTGGGCCAGCAGTCTGCCTGGTCAGGGAGGCGCCACGCCAGTCGTGTGGGACGATCGCATCTTCGTTACTTCGTCCGAAGGAAATGACGACGGGGCCAATTTGGTTCTGATTTGTTTGTCCGCACGCGATGGTCGCCAACTGTGGCAACAGAAAGTGACTGCCGGGAATCAGAACGCTCGCAGTGGGGAAGGAAACTCAGCGTCTCCTTCTCCTTCAACAGACGGCAAGCATGTGTGGGTGTTTTACTCGACAGGCGTGCTGGCGTGTTACACTGTCGATGGCCAAATGGTGTGGAAGTTTGATGTGGCGGATCGTTATGGAAAGCTGGATATTCAGTTCGGCATGTCATCGACTCCGGTCCTGCACGGTGACCACCTTTATCTGCAGTTAATCCACGGAACGATGCGCCGCGATGATAACACCCGGACTGGTAAAGTCATCAAGTTAGATAAGTTAACAGGCAATCAAGTTTGGGCAGTCGACAGAATTACAGATGCGCAGTATGAATGCAAACACTCCTATGCGTCCCCATTTATCTTGGACCGGGATAATCATCGATGCGTCGTGGTTCACGGAGCCGATTGCACCACAGGTCATTCGCTGGAGTCGGGGGAAGAATTGTGGCGACTTTCAGGTCTGAACGGCCCATCAGCTTATAACAGACAAAAAAGCGATCCCACGTTTCGTTTTGTTGCTTCACCGTGTATTTCGGGAGACTCGATCATTGTCCCGACAGCCAAGGCAGGACCGACGGTGGCCATCTCGATCAGCGACGCACTCAAGGGAAACGTTACCGGTAATAATTCTGTCGTCCGCTGGTCGACCCCTTTGACGCCAGACGTTTCTATTCCATTAGTGGTTGACGGGTTGGTTTACAATCTTCACAAAGATGGAAGATTACAATGTTTCGATCTGGTTGATGGTCGGGAGATCTATTTCGAGCGAACCCATACTGTTCAGCATCGTACCAGCCCAACTTACGCTGACGGGCACCTATATTTCTGCGGCAAAGATGGTCGCTGTACGGTGGTAAAAGCTGGCCGAAAATTCGAAATTGTCGCTAGTAATGATCTCGGTGACCCAATTACTGCATCGCCCGTCATCTCAAGCGGTGTTCTCTATATTCGAACTTACAATCATTTGTACGCAATCAAGAAACCTTGAGTTATAATTGCGAGCAGCCCGTTTCTCGCAACCCGCACACGCTCGCAACGCTTTTGAGGCACCAACATCCTCAGCATTCCGCTGGGTGATGTCCGCTTCACGCGGAATTAGAGTCGAGGATTTGGTACTGGGAGTGTTGTCATGCCAAAGCAGCTAACAACTAAGATTGTGATTGGCTTGGCGGTCTTTGGGCTGGCCAACCTGACACAAATCAAATTGACTGGTGTTAATTTGGTTAGAGCGGATGTGTTTCAGATGAAAGACGGTCGCACCATTGCAGGTGCTGCGGTTTTTATTCCAACACGTAAGGCTTTCTTAGTCGAAATAGCCGAAGAAATCAAAGTATTGGTGCCTGAATCGCAAGTCGCTAAACATTTTCAGGGAGGTGACCGGCAAGTCGAATACGAGAGCAAACTTGCGCAAATGCAAGACGATCTGGATGGACACGCCGAATTAGCTGCTTGGTGCAAGAAGAGTGGTATGTTGGCTCACGAAAAGGCTCATTATGAAAGGATGCTTGACTTCGATATTGACCACGCTGTCGCCAGAGCTGCACTTGGGTATCGTCGAGACAAGTCCAATCAATGGACACGGCTTGATAAGGTGATGTCTGGCCAGCGAGGTATGATTCGCGATGGTTCGAAGTGGACGTTTCCTGAATTAGTGGCGATGCGCAAGCAATCCGAGGAAACGGAAGTAGCCGTCAAACAGCGAGGTCGCGAGATTCGACGTTGGCATAACGAAGCACTGTCCAATGGTCAAAAATCTCAAGCGGCAATCTTGAAGTTGCAGCAGATCGAGGACCCAGAGGCAATTACGGAGCTGGCTGCGCTGATGCGCAATACCAAGACTCCTGAACAACTGAGACTACTCTACATTCAACTATTGAAGAAGATGCAGCATCCGGCGGCGACTCTTGTCATTGCTCAAACCAGCATACTGGATGGAGATGGAAACATTCGCAATGCGTGCTTGGACGCGTTGGCTGGAATTGACAACGGCAAAGAAACTGCCAAAGGGATTTATCTGACTTTTCTGCAGGACAAAGATCCGTTACGCATCGATCGTGCGGCTGAAGCGTTGGGTTCAATCGGGGATCCTTCAACGGTTCTGCCCTTAATTGATGCTTTGATTACCAGTCGCACAGTTACAGCTCCCGCTGGTCCTGGAATTAGCACAGGTATGCAAAACGGAAACGGCGGTTTGTCAATGGGCGGGCGTCCCAAGCAAGTGCAAACACAACATCGAAGTCGTCCAGCCCTGGCGGCTTTGACACAATTGACCGGTGTTAATTTTGAATATGATAAAAACAAGTGGCGCCTATGGTACGCCAGCAAATACGCCCCACCTGTCGACGATCTACGACGAGATCCTTAATTCTGATACTTGTTGCCAAAAGTTTGCCAATCAAGGCAAGCCATTTTTGTAACAACTGACTCGGCAGGCCAACGTGTATCACACGATTTCGAAGATGCCTTCTACTTCAACCGCAATCCCGTTGGGGAGTACATTCGTGCCAATGGCACTGCGAGCCCCAATGCCTTGATCGGGACCAAATACATCAGCGAACAATTGGCTGCACCCGTTGAGTACGGCCGGTTGTTGCTGAAAACTATTTGTGCTACGGACAAACCCAAGTAATTTGACCACTCGCGTGACACGATCCAGCGTTCCAAGAGTAAATCGCAACGTGGATAAAATGGCCAATCCCGTCTGACGTGCAGCCTGTTGTCCCTGCTCAAGCGTCATGTCGTCACCCACACAGCCAACGATGACGGTTCCGTCACTGCGCCATGGTGCGTGCCCCGAAACATATGCGACGTTTCCAACGACTACGACAGGCTTATACAGCCCGCCGGGCTTCGGCGCCGGAGGTAACTCCAATCCTAGTTTTGCTAGTCGCTGTTCCGCAGACATCGATCGTCTCCTGGCGATTTGTCAGTATTCAAAGGTAACTGAATAACCAATCGACCGGCATTGTATCGAATGCTCATGAGCTCGACTAGCAGCCTACATCGAGCCCTACTGCGGAGTCGTAGGGCTATTAAGAAGCTAATCGAGCTCAATTGGTCCGTGCTAACTGACTTATAAAGAGGCAAGCGATACAATTCGCTCAAATTGCCGCGCTGTCGACTTCGCCGGTTCGAATTCTTACCACCGAAGCAATATCGGAGATAAAGATTTTCCCGTCGCCGACCTTGCCAGTATTTGCTTTACTGACGATTGCTTGGACAACCGTGTCCAGGTCTGCGTCTTTGCAAACAACTTCAATTTTGACTTTGGGTACGAAATCGATAGCATACTCCGAGCCGCGATAGATTTCCGTGTGTCCTTTCTGGCGACCAAACCCGCGAACTTCCGTGACGGTCATGCCGCTAATACCCTTATCAGTCAATGCGGTCTTAACATCTTCTAGCTTGTGATTGCGAATAATGGCTTCTACTTTTTTCATTTTAGGCTTTCCCGACGAGTAAGTTGGTGATACGCGAACAGTGATTGTAAGAAGAATTAGCTCTCATAGCCAACTTCCCCATGCTCAGAAACATCGAGACCGATGTCTTCAACTTCCTCGGACGGACGCAAGCCCACGATTGACTTTACCGCGTAGGCAATAACTACAGTGGCAACGACCGACATCACGATGGTCAAGCTCATCGCCTTTAGCTGCTCCAGCCAAAGCATGTTGTTGTCGATAATCGCCGATAAACCATTGTCGGTTGCATACTGGCCAGCCAAATTGCCATTCACTGACTTGCTAGCCAGCAAGCCGGATAACAACGCACCCAAGGTGCCACCTGCGGCATGAACGCCAAACGTATCGAGGGCATCGTCGTACTTCATGGTACGTTTGACGACGGTACAGAACAGATAGGGAACGACCCCTGCCAGTACGCCAATAATCAGCGCGCCTTTGATATCAATAAATCCGCACGCAGGCGTCACAACAACCAGTCCAGCCACCGCTCCCGAGCAAAAACCGAGAATTGATGGTTTTCCGTTTTTGAGATATTCAATAAGAGGCCAAACAAACGAAGCGACCGCCGCAGCTATCGTAGTCGTCGTAAACGCATTGGCTGCGATACCGTCTGCCGCCAGTGCCGAACCGGCATTAAAACCGTACCAACCAACCCATAACATGCCTGTTCCAATAGCACATAGCACCATGCTATGCGGAGGCATCGAAGTCCTGCCGAAGCCCTTGCGCGGACCGAGGATTAGGCAGAGTACCAGGGCCGACCAACCAGAACTCATATGCACAACAGTTCCGCCAGCAAAATCGATCGCACAAATCTTGGCTCCACCATTCCATACGCCGTTCATCAAGCCGTCAAATCCCCAAACCATATGCGCCAAGGGGAAGTACACCAAAAACAGCCAAGCGAAAATAAACAGCATAAGGGCTGAGAATTTCATGCGCTCGGCAATCGCTCCCACGATCAGTGCCGGAGTAATAATGGCAAACATCATTTGAAACATGGCAAATACGGATTCGGATACCCAATAGCAATATCCAGTGTCGGGAACCCCCGTAACTCCATCCATCATGACATGCTTTAGGCTCCCAAATAGCCAAGGAGCCGGCGCCGTAGTGTCCGCAGGGTGCTCTCCAAAGACCAATGTGTAACCCACCGTTACCCACAGAATCGTGACTAAACCAGCACAAGCAAAACATTGAGCGATGACGGACAGAACGTTTTTGCGACGCACCAGCCCGCCGTAAAATAGTGCCAGACCTGGCAATGTCATAAACAACACTAGCGCGGCCGAGACCATCAACCAAGCGTTGTGGCCCGGTCCGGCGACTTCCATCGATGCGATCTTAACTGCGTTTCCCGCTGCATCCTTGGCTGTTGGATCCAGGTTGTTGATGTACGCTTCAAGTCCAGCAATTCGCTGCTCCAGAGTTGGGCCAGCTACTACTTCCTCCTGGATAGCCGCCGGCGCCTGAGCCGTTGCCTCCTGCCCTTTGACCAAATCGTGAGAACACCAAAATGAAAGCAATATCAGCCAAGACATGCCTTTCACACAGCACATTCGGATGTGCAACAATTTCATTTTCCAATCCGCCTTTCATACGAGAGTTAGCCGCTCAAGCAGTCCCAATGACCCCAAGTGCGCAAAATTTCTACGGGCACACTGCGAAAGCAAGCGATGCGCCACAATTGCCTAGGCTAGAGAATCGTAAGTTGCTCTCTGTGACAGAAGGCTTTTGCTAGTATGAGGTTACGGCGAATAAAATCGATTGAAGAAATTTAAGACCCAGAGCAAGAATTCCTCCGGCGTACTTGTGTGCTAGTTTCTTAAGCACGAGCTTGCAATATGTCTATGCAAGGTGCGGTCTGCCAAGAGCTGCGAAAGACTGTCGCCGTAAGGGGCCGAAGTTTAGTAGTCCAGTTCGTGGATTGATGGCCGTTACGCAGCAGTTTAGATTGACCGCGCCAGCATAATCCTGGGCTGTTAAAAATCTGATATTGACGTGAGTTTTTGATGCGCAGTTTTTGTTCCTCGCGAACCGTCCCGTTAGGGACAAAATGTCGGTAGCATGCATGGTAAAAGTCACCCAACGTCCCGTTAGGGACAAAATATGATTAGACGGATGACACCGACGCGAACATCATGTCCCTTGCGGGATGAAAACCCGTACTTTAGGAATGCCCTTTCTACCAACATTCAGTCCCTAACAGGACGCTTGTGCAGCAATCGCCGCGACCTCGCTTGGAACGAAACTTGCGCAACCACATTCCCCTGCAATATCAGATTTTAACAGCCCAGCATAATCCAAATACTTCTAGACAGCTTTGAGTGTTTACGTAAGCGGTTATGCAGCTTGGATCGATCGGCTGATCGCGGCCCAGCGAATCCAATTCGTTACTTCGGCCAAGTCCGGAGCCTGGCTTCCTCGCAACACGCGTTGCCCTTCTGCCGTGTTGGCCACAGCAGTCACTTGCTGTAGGACGACCGCAGGCTGCAAACTGGCCAGATCCTCAGGAGAGGAGATACCAGCCGCAACCAGCATTTGGGCATCATGTCCGCGCAGGTTGGGAATTCGGCATACCAGGCGTGCCTGTTCCTGCCACAGGCGAACAATCTCGCTTGTTACTTGTTTGGTTCCTATTCGGGTTGCTAATGATTCAGGATTAGCGGCCAACAAATTGTCGACGGTTGCCACGCCTGATTGATTTAAGCGTTCAGCCATGCGTGGGCCGATTGCGGGAGCATCGACCACTGGGCTAGAAAGATTCAAGTAATACTTCAGTCCTGAATCGGGTGAGTGCGCGTTGGCCAGCGACCCCTTGTTCTTGCGCCGTGCTTGGTTGGTTACTGCATTTGAACGCCGCTTTCCTGCAGAACCCTCAGCAGTCCGTGCGTTGCTGCCAGCGGAATTACCCCGACGAGATCGAGGACTTTCATCGACTTGCGCATGCGTAGAGAGCCCATGCGTTTGGTCGACACTTCGATCGCGCTGACCCGAGTTCGCGCGTGGTACCACGTCAGGCACATTATCGCGCCGCACAGTCGCGGTGCCGTTCTTGGCAGACGCGATCCAGGATGTTATGCGAGACAGTTCGTAACTGTTGCCACTGCGCAAGATCTCTCGACCGCGCTCGGTCGCTAAGAATTGTTCGACCTGGTCTAATAAACGGCTAGGGTGCATTTCCGCCAATTGGCTTGGTTGCCGAATCCCTGCACCTACCAGTACTCGTGCATCAAATGGCCGAAGTTTCGGCACGCGGCACAATAGTCTAGCTTCAGCTTGCCAAGATTGAACATTGGCTAGGCCAACATGCCTAGTCTGCAAATTGTTCGCTAACCAATCTGGAGCGACGTCAAGCAAATCCGCGATGCGCTGAATCCCCAACGATTTCATTTCTGCTACGACGGCTGCTGGTATGGAGGGCAAATGATCAATCAAGGACGCTTCGACCAAATAGGTCGAACTGCGAACACGCGATGGATGTCGGTTGAACTTTGATTGAGCGGGAGAGATCGGATATTGCGACGATAAAGGTTCTTGCCATTTTTCCGTTTCATGTTCATTCGCAAATGCGTGCAGCACGCGATTGACATCAAATGTTGGAGCAGATGCCTGACTTTCAGGCGACATTGAATGGCCGGCACCTCCAAATTGTCGCACGAGTTTTTCAACTCGGGGCAGTCGAGTGGCGACGATGATTTGTTGTGATTGGCAAGCGATATCAGCCAAATGTCGAATCGCGGCTTCCTGCCATTCCACTGGCAATTGATCGAGCGTCGAATCGATGATCAGCGGAAGCGGATTTGAGTTTTCAGCAAGGCACTGCGCGATGGACAACCTCAAAGCGAGTTCGACAATTGCGTCCGGAGCAACCTGCGATTGCGTTGCTTCAGCATAAAACCGCTGCGCTCCATGCGTTGCATTCGGATTGCGCATCACCTGGTAATCGGGCTGGCGAGCAGCCCATTCAATCGATGATGGTCGATGGTGGCTCTCATACAACCGGCTGTTAGATTGAAAATGCGCATTGGCAAATGGGCGATGAGGGGCCACTGACCGCGCGGAATAATTGTTCGGCGAGCGATTTCCACTCAGTGCCGACAAGTGGTAATTGTAAACTTCCTTAAATCGGTTCGCGGATATCAAGGCCGTTGGTACCAACAGTAGCCGACGTTGAACTTCGCCGAGTTCAGTAGCAATCTGTTGCTTGGAATCAATATCGAGCAAATCACGGTTCACGGAGTTCAACTCCTGAGCGACATCGGACTCTGTACGCTGGGGTAATTCGACAGTCCGCAAGTCACCCAATTTCCGTAATTGCATTTCGTGTTCAAGCAATTCTCGTCGCAAACTGGTGCGTCGCTCCTGCATCAAACGCAGTTCTTCTTCTAAGCGAGCAACTTCTTGGCGCAGAGGTTGGTCGTCCAATCGACCTGGAACTCGCGCAGGTGGTCCCTCTTCGTTTTGTAGCCATTCATGCAAATGTGGGTGGTTGTGGCACTCACACCAGTCACCGAAGGCGAGCGACAGTTCGGCATCTGAAAGGTGAAACTCTTCAGCAATGCGCCGCAACAATTCTCCTCGCTGGCCGATCAGTTTTTCGATAGCCTGTCGCAACTCGGTTTCGCAACGTCCTAACTGTGCCGATTGTTCCGCCAGGGTTTGGCTGATGGATTGCGCCTCGTGACGCGAAAGCTGTTGGCAAACGTCGTACAATTCGCGTTGCAAAGACTGCAACGCCAAGGGCATCTCGGTTTCAAATCCCTCGGCGCTTTGATAAGAACGATAACGGTTAACCAAGCTTGCCAACTGTTCTCGTAGGGTTAAGATTTGGCCTTCCAACGCGCGCAGGGCTACACGTGGCTCAGCTTGTTTGGAAGTTGAAATTTGGTCTCCAATTTGTTGATCGAGACGCAGATCGGTGGCATTGTGTTCCAACCGATCGCGGTAGGCTCGCACCTCGCGCAGTGTCTGACGCCACCGAAATAGCTGCCCATCCAACTCCGACATCTGGTCGCGATAGGACTCGGGAATATGCGTTGCGATGGAGTTTGTTTGTGGTTTGGATAACTGCCCGGCCAATCTAGCAATTGCAGCCTCTAACTCGTCGATTTGCCGCGATGTGCGCTGAAGATCTTCTTCCGCCGACGAAATCAAATTGCACAATCGCTGACGTTCTGTCCCCAAATCCACCAAAGGCTTAGGTTGTAACGCGCGCAAAGATGTCAGTTCACCTTCAAGCTGCGTCTTGCGCGCAAGCAAGGCCTCGCGCGATGCAGATAGGGAATCGAGCCGACGCAACCGACTTTCAAGTTCTCGTTGCCGTTCGAGCAAATACTGCCGCTGGCCAAGTTGATCAGGCAGATACGCGTCTGCCAATCCTAAAGTGCGGGCGAGAGCGTGAAGTCTGCTGATGGCGGACGAATCGCTTTGCACCGCCAGTAACTCGGCCAAAGCTTGCTGTTGCATATGTGAAATTGGACTGGGCAGGCGATCTGGCTGGAACTCAGAGACCTCCATACGAACATTATTGCGGCCTAATCGCAAGTCAATGATTCCCGCAGCTCGATGGTCGGCGAAGATTGGAGTTGCAGTGGCGCCGTCACTCGCGAACATATTTGACAGCCAATCCCACAAACGCGATTTGCCTGAACCAGACGGCCCGTAGACTACGTTCAATCCTGGTGTTAAGGCACTGAGTTTGCAACGGCCACTCAATTCTCCACTTTTGACTTCTAAATTTACGAGCTGCATACTGGCTCCTCCCTTAGCCTTTCAAATCTTCAAACTTCGCGCAGCAGCGCACTTCCTGGGTCGTAAGAGAAACCTACCACAGTTTGATCCGAAACAACAATATCAATTTCCTCAGAAAACTACAGGATTAGAGCCGTAGCTTTTGAAACGCAGCGGGCGCGTGGAGCACAGAGATTGGGAGGGGGTCGACTGAGCAGACCTATCGTGGTTTGCGGCGAACTGGCGAGTTGCGTAGGAAGCGAACGGAGACACCTTCTTCGCCGTCAGCGGTTTCAATAACAGGCGCGGACACTTCAGTGATGTTGGGCAGAACTTGTACTTCGCGAACAGGTTCGTGTGAAAATGGGGCACCGATTGCGTCCTGAGATTGGTACGCTTTGGCAGCTTCTCCTTCGCCATTTCCTCGAGAATTAATCTGATTGACGACTAACAGAGCGTCGAGCGCTGTGACAAAACCATCGCCGCTGACATCTATGAAGGGAGGAGCTTGAAGATTGGCTTCTGTAAGGTTTCGACTCCCATTTTGATTGATTTCGTTGACGATCAAGAGGACATCTATGGCACTCACCGATCCGTTATTGTTTACATCAAATCGGTCTTGCGGATTTTGCCATTGGCTGGATGATGACCTTGCCCCAAAGTCGATATCGACCGTGGCTTGCCCGGCCGTAACTGTCGCAGGAAGGATCGCGCTGCTCGGCTGGAAGGCAATGTAACTGGCGGACGAAGGAGTCATCTTCACTTGGTAGGTACCTGCCGGCAAACTGGGTACCGAGAACTGACCATTGGCACCAGTAACCGTTTGAGCCGTTGGGCCAAATCGCAGGTTGTCCAAGCGAATGGTAGAGCCGTTATGTCCGCCAGCGATGGCATAAGCGATATCGGCACTTGGACGTCGAATGGTCATCGTCTCAACTGAGCCACTGGCCAGCGAGCCGGTTGTGTATCGGAATAGCAAATTACCAGCCGCATCGTAGGCTTCCAAACGACCAAATGAATCGGGGCCAGCTCCAATAGCGTCGAGTTCCAGAACGCTCGTTGGCGAATTAAAGTTCATTTGGAATCTGCGTGTGTTACCGTTCCACGTCGACATCCAGCTTTGGGCTCCTCGCGAATACCCTCGAAAGTTCTTGTTACCAGTGCTATTGACGGTGTCCACGAAAACGGCCACCCGACCATCGGCATCGGTGCCTACTGAGCTGAGGCTGACATGGGGATTGAAACTGCTGGCCAGCGGACCGTCGGGGAG
>CAZVBC010000206.1:0-12367 GCA_964625155.1 uncultured Pirellulaceae bacterium | reverse complement strand
CTCGTTTTCAGCCGTTGGTTCTTTATAGCCCCCGGCCGAAAAATACAAATACGCACCAAAGCCCCCAATTAACAACCCGAGTCCCATGCCTTTGAGCGCCGCGTTATTGTCTGCCCAAGTCTTAAAGCCGTAGTAAATGATGTAAAAGGGAATCAGCATACACGCAAACCCTTTGCCAATACTACGCTGGAATGCAAAAACCAAAATGCTGAGGTTAGCCAGCGAACCGATAAATCCGCTCATCATCATAAATGTCGTGCCGATCACTACAGACATGCTTTGGCGCTGAACCTTGCCGATAAACGAATTGATCGGTTGCTTTGTATTGCTGCGCGCATCGACGATCAAAACTCCCGCTGCTGCAATACACAATGCTCCCATGAGAAAGGCGACAACCATCCACCACGGCATACCCACTTTGGAATGGCGTTCTCCCATGATGTCTTCGCGGCGCATGTTGTCCGCTGCTTCTTGCAGGTACTCATTCTTGAACTCAATGCGTTGAGAAGCCAGCTCAGCCCCTTGCAATTGTTCTCCGGATTCGAAGTTCAATCCGCACTTGGTGCAGATGGCTGCATTGCGAACAATCGGATTAGCACATTTCGGGCACACCGGACCGGTCTTCTTGGTCAACCCAGCCTCTTCCAGCAATTCATCCATCCCGCTGATCGGACCGGTTGAAGCCCCAACCGATTTGGCAACCGGTGACGAGTTGGTCGCCTGTGAATTGGCCGGCGCCGCTTTAGTTGTTCTTGCAATCTGCGCGGGCGCCGTTTGCGGTTCCGATGCACTCGGGATCTTGAGGGCTTTCTGGCATTTGGGGCATTTGCCAGTTTTTCCAGCCATCGTATCGGGGATGTTTAGTACTTGACCACATTCGCACTTGAGTTTGATCGGCATAACGAACTAGTTCAACCAAAAGAAGTGTTTTACAATGGTGCCGCAGGATTGTCGCCCGCGCAGTCAACCAAGTCTCGGAATAAGAATTGACTTTTCGGCGCGATTATACAAATCGCAGTCCCATTGTGCTCTGCGACGAGCTTCCTTACAAGCATCTGTGAAAATTGGTAACCACCGGCTAGCAAAAAGTGCTAAACGGCGTCGCAATAAAGGTTTATTGAGCTCATTTTTCCTTGCCCGGTTATTTTCCCAGCATCGCTGTTATTGGCTCAAAACCAACAGGCTCAACTTAGCTATCTCGGCGGCCAATATACTTTTCGAACTTGCGACAACCAACCGATACTACCTGCGATACCAATCCCCGCCAGTGCATATAACAAACCGTACAGTGGTACTAAGAAACGACCCCCAGTCGTATAGAGCAGCATCACCACGCAAGTGTTTAATAATGGTAGACCGACCAGCACCCAACATTCACTTTGTCGGTTAGCGAACAACCAGCAAACCCCGAACAGCATCGCCAATTTCCAAAGCAAGCTGCGACCGTGATAGGGATTCCAGTGAGTGATGATCCGATTTACAAACAACCTCGGAAGATCCTGGACGTGTGCCGCGATCCACCGCTTAACCCTTTCCGACGCTTCACGCACAACAATCAACTCCCGCTTGATCGGGTCGGGCTGACGCAGATACGTCTCTTGTTGTTCTAGTTCATTTCGCAATAGCGATTCCGGAGCGTATTGCCAATCGCCCCCGGCCGCGAGACTCTGATCAGAATAGCCACCCAGCATCGTAATCGCCCCCTGCGTTCCCAAGGGCAGGAAGGTCCTCAATACCAAGCAGTTTCTAATCCACCAAGGAGCCAAACAGAGCAGGGTAATCGTGATAGTCAACGAGGCAGCCATCCACCGCTCGCGCAACTTGTTACGCGTGCTTGCGAACGCGATCAACAACCAAATCCCCGGAATCCAAAAGACAAATAATGAGCGTGCATAGACCATGGTTGCGAGCAGGAACCCAGACCACAGCGCATGCTTTGCAACCGCCCCTGAATCGCTTGATTCTGACTTTCTGTCTATCGGGGACAGTATCCCAAACAACAGGCTCATCGCGAACAGTTGTGTCAACATTAACGCCAGCGGTTCGGTGAGAAAATCGGACGAATAGTTTCTTGTGTTTCGATCGCTCAGCGCCAACAGCAGTGTTGCCAGGCCGGCGGTACAAATCAGCCATTTTTGTTGCTTTGTTCGCGCTAGGATTGCGACGGCCAACGCAACGGATAGAGCGCCGGCTACGGCCAAGCAGACCGCAAGCAGAATTCGGATTGTCGCAAACGCCCACGGACCTCGTGGTACAAAAGTGTAAATCGCGCCGATCAACCAAGGGAGCAGGGGCGGACGTGCTGTTGTCGGAACCCACTGGTTTGAACGAGCAACGTCAGCCACGTTGAGTTTTGAAAGTTCGCTTTGTTGGTATACTGCGATTGCGCGCGGGTCAGACCAATCAAATGCAAATCCTCGCCCCAACGAGAGATTGAAGCCGATATTTTCATAATCCGGCCCATCCGTGTTCGGTTTTGGAGGTTGAAAACACCAAGGATTGGTCAAACATGACACGACATGAAGGGCCAATAACAGGGGCAATGTTATCCAGAACCAAGTTCGAGGGTAGGTTAACATGCTTGCATTTGCACTTCGGAAAGACACCTTCGCTCGATTAGAATGCTGTTGTTTGCCATGTTCGTTTTTTTTAAAGTTGCATTCGGGACTTGCGCATTGGTCATTTGTCTTGCAAGATCATAGAATGAACCAGGCTGGTGCATTTGGTTATTGAGTAGTTACCCGCAAGCGATTGGTCGGTTGCGGATTTCACAAGAACCGCTTGCTGGGGCGAATTAACTTTTCAGCAACTGCAGGTGTTAGCCAACGAATGAAGATGTGGACACTCTACGCTCGGCGTAGTACTGAGTCTAACATCAACACATAAACAGAGTAGAGGATAACGCGATGGCGGAACAAGGAACTGTTCATACGGTCGACCTGCTTGAGGAAGCCCTGGCAGTAGCACAACAATTAGGTTTCGAAGTGCGTCGCGAATGGCTCAACGGCAAGAAAAGTGGCGTGTGCCGGATCGGGAAAAGGTACTTGTTGTTTATTGACCTATCATTAACTGCAAGTGAACAGCTCGATCAAGTTCTCGAACCACTGCGATTGGTCTGCGAAGGCGAGCCGAGTTTAGTGATGAGCCCGCATTTACGGAAACTATTAATTCGTCTGCCCAAGCACACAGAAACACATGCACATGGATAACATGGTGGTTGATAAGAAAAAGGTTGAGTTGCTTGCTCCTGCAGGCAACTGGGATTGTGCACGCGCAGCGGTGGAAAATGGTGCAGATGCAATCTATTTCGGTTTGGAGGTGGGCTTTAATGCTCGAGCGCGGGCTGCCAATTTTCATCTCGATCGGCTAGACGAATTGATGGCCATGCTGCATCGCCAGGGTGTCAAAGGCTATGTCACTTTGAATACTCTGGTGTTTACGCATGAGCTAGCGGAGATCGAACTGCACCTTCGCCGTTTGGCAACTGCTGGCGTAGACGCCGTCATCGTACAGGATCTTGGACTGACGCGACTGGTTCGCGAGCTTTGTCCGCAGATGGACATTCATGCGAGTACGCAAATGACTCTCTCATGTGCCGACTCGATTGAACTGGCGGAAGAGTTGGGGGTGCGGCGAGTCGTATTGGCTCGTGAGCTGTCACTTGCCGAAATCCACAAGATTCGCCAACGCACTGGCATGCCGCTGGAAGTGTTCGTGCATGGTGCTCTGTGTGTGGCTTACAGTGGACAGTGTTTGACCAGCGAATCGCTGGGAGGCCGCAGTGCCAATCGAGGCCAGTGCGCCCAAGCCTGCCGCATGCCCTATGATTTGATTTGCGACGGACAAGCACGCGACTTAGGGCAAGTAAAGTACCTCCTCAGTCCGCAAGACCTGGCCGCATACGATCTGGTCAGCCAACTGGTTGATTTGGGAGTGTGTTCGCTAAAGATCGAAGGGCGTCTTAAATCGGCAGAGTACGTCGCCAACATTTGCAACCATTATCGAGCGGCCATTGATGCCGCCTGTGCAGGTCGTCGCCTGGCTTTGGCGGACGAGACAAAACGCGAAATGGAGCTGAGCTTTTCTCGCGGTTTTTCTCCCGGGTGGCTTGAGGGTTGTGATCATAAGCGTTTGGTACCTGGTACCAGCAGCGCAAATCGTGGAGTTTTGGCCGGTACGGTGACGACTGTTCGAGGCGAAGGTGTTATCGTGCAAGCGACCTGCCCACTGGCGGTGGGCGATGGCATCGTCTTTGAAGGTGACCGATTTGCAGGCAAGGAAGTCGGTGGACGAATTTTCGAGTTACTGCAATCGGGAAACCGATGTAACAGCGTATTGTCAGGGGCGGTAGAAATTCGACTGCAGCGAGGTCTGATCAGTGCTCAATTGATCCAATCCGGCCAGCAGTTTTGGAAAACGGATGACCCTCAGTTATCCAAGCGACTGAGACAATCTTATGACGTCGCTGACCACCAGCGACGCGTGCCTGTCGATATATCGATCTCGGTTGCTGTAGACCAACCGATTCAGCTTGTTGCAGTTTGCCAAGATGGCCCTCGCGTGGAAATCGAAAGCGACCACCTGCCGCAATTGGCTCGCAAGCATCCGCTGAGTATCGAAGTCTTGCGAGAGCAATTTAGTCGACTTGGTGGTTCCGCTTACTTGTTGAACGAATTGAACGCCAGTATCGAGGGTGCGCCCATGATTCCCCTAAGCGTTCTCGGGGAATTGCGACGCAAACTGATTGCTCAAGTCGATACTGTTCGCATGCAACCAAGAAGCAAACCATGTTGTCACGATTCGGTGATTCCGAGATTATGGAATGGCGAATCGACCGCGTCTGGCAACACCAATGAACCGCCGCAAATGACCGTGCTCTGCCGATCGCTGTCCCATCTTAAGCACGTCCTTGACTGTGGTATCCGTGAATTAGTAGCGGATCTACATGACCTGCGAGAATATCGACAGGCAGTAAGCTTGGCAGCGCAAGCTGGTGCAAAGATTTGGCTGGCAACTCTGCGAGTTCATAAGCCAGGCGAAGATGGTTTGTTTAAATCGCTGGTAAAACATGGTGGAGACGGTTGGTTGGTGAGAAGCTTGGCAGCCGCGAAATTCTGTCGTGAACATGCAATCCCTTTTCTAGCTGATTTCTCCTTGAACGTAACCAATCCCATCACGGCCGAGATTGTTAGGAACTGGGGGGCTCAGTGGATCACTGCGTCATATGACCTTAATCGCGACCAGTTACTGGAACTGGTAGGTGCCGTCCCTGCATCCTGGTTGGAGGTTGTCATTCATCAGCATATGCCGATGTTTCATATGGAGCACTGTGTTTTTTGTAGTGTACTGAGTCCTGGTAAGAATAAATCCGATTGCGGACGCCCATGCGACCGTCATCACGTCACATTGCGTGATCGAGTAGGAGTTGAACACTTGTTGGTCGCGGATATTGGCTGTCGTAATACACTGTTCAACGGCATCGCACAAAGCGGCGCGGAAGTTGTGCCTAACCTGATGCAACATGGAATACGAAGATTTCGTATCGAGTTGCTGGGCGACGAAAAACCGGCAGATATTTCTCGCCTAGTCCAGCTCTATCGAGACTTGCTCCTCGGACGGTGTAACGGCACCGAAGTATGGCGTGAATTGAAAGCCCATAATCGCGTTGGAGTCACGCGCGGTACTTTGGAACAACCTCGAAATCCCTTAGCCATTCTTTGAGTTTACATAGCCTCCTTGAACCAAAATGTTCGTAGGTTCTCGCCGCAACATACGAAATCAAGGCCTTGCAAGAAACACGAATGTCGTGTGGCATGACTTCGCCGAAAGGCGCGACCTATGCGGTATGCATTTAACTGCCGTTCAGATTATCTAGACGCAACGATTTTTTGACCAATAAAGTAATTATCCAAGCGAATGGACTGAGGATCTGCGGTATTCCACGCGTGGAACAAAACTTGCGCAAATCGAAACCCTGCAAAATTCCGCATTTTTAACAGCTCCGGCTAATAATACGTGCGGAAACCGAGCTACACGCGCGGCTCGCTGGGCACGCAGTTAAACGATTTTGCTGCAACAACTTAGTTCTTTCCGCGATTCCGCGATCCGCATTAATCGAAAGTGGCGCAGTTCAACTAATGAAGTAGCGGAAAAACGCCTGAGCAATCTTGACCGACCGTACTGGGCGCAACTAGCCTAATTGTATGTAGATATAGTCGATTTCATAAAAGGGCTTACCGATGGTTCTAATGTGGCCAATCCTATGGATTCTGTTGATGCTTGGACTGGTCGTGGTAACGATTGTCGTTTCCGTTCGTGAGGGGAAGGAACGAGCCCGGGCGGCTAAGCAAATGATGGCTGCGCATCCTGGCATCTCGATGACGGACGATGGAGCGCCCAATAGCCAGGACCAATTTGGTGGCGGAGTGGAATTTGCAGACTTCGATGAGAGCACGTTTAAGTAGCCCTGGCTTATATGGAATGCTTGCCACAAATCAGAAGTGGGGCAGTTAATCGAGATTGCCTGCTTTCCGCGTCTTACCGTAATCAGGCTGGAAGGCTTCACTAGCCCTCCTTGAGCTTGGGTAAACTAGCGATTCGAGCATAAGCGGCTTAAAGAAAAATGCGTAGAGTATTTCCGTCGCTGTGTTCGTGTTGCATTTAGTTGCTGGCAATCTGGTGACGGAATAGCATCTTGGTACAATTGGCCGGCGTTTAAGAATAAAACAAACTAGGAGGCGGCCATTGATGGTCAGCAACAGAAAATCTGCGGCTTTGGACCCGAATATGGTGATCGCGGACGGCGAGCCTTTGAATTTGCACAACCGCTATCTGGCTGCGGTCTTAGCGTGGTTGATACCAGGTGCTGGTCATTTTTACCAACGTAGATACGCTAAATCGAGCATTTTCTTTTTGAGCATCATCAGTAGTTTTGTGCTGGGCATGTTTGTTGGGGGCGGACGCTGTGTCTATGCATCATGGAATTCGGTTGAAAAACGATGGCAGTATGTCATCCAAGCTGGCGTCGGGTTGCCAGCCATGCCAGCCGTCTATCAAGCTTATTACGGTCGACCTGGCCAATTTATGTCCCCACCTAGCAGCATCCGTGAGATAGCCGAGTGGAATGCGCAAACGGCGTCTGGTTTGGACATGGGAACCCTGTACACGATGATCGCAGGGTTGTTAAATGTGCTGGTGATTTTCGATGCATTTTCTGGCCCGCTGCCTCCTCCGGTTTCCAAACCGAAAGGGAAAGGAAACTCGAATGAGCCGCAGACGAGTCCAAACGCGGACAACGAAAATAAAGTGGCGCGAACTGGTCCGCCGGGACAGACGCCAGAGCAGGAGCTTGTTCGATGACGATAGGAATGTCGCTGGAATACTTGTTATTGTATTTTCCACTGGTGATATCGGTGTCACTAGTAATTGGTGGGACGAGGTTTGAGCGGCCCGATTTGATTTTGATTCAGTCGCGTCGCACGTTTGTTTGGATCACCACCTTTATGCTGGTTATATATGCCGTGTTGCAATGTGTTTCGTGGATGGTCTAAGCGCACCGATTTGGCGCAAATCGTCTCGCTCTAGCGAAAGTTTGGCTTGGGGCGGCAAGCAATAGCGCGGGGAAACTTAGACAAGAATATGAAAGTCTTAACTTTGGGGGCAGGCACGGTTGGCACTTGGGTAGCCGACTTGCTATGCCGTTCTCGCCACGACGTAACTGTCGTCGATCTCGATCCAGAACATGTTCGACGCGTGAATAATGACCTGGACGTTAAGGCAATGGTTGGAGCTGCGTCTCAGTCAAGCGTCTTGTTTCAAGCTGGAGTTATGGGTTGTGATGTTTGCTTGGCTGTTACTGGTTCCGACGAAGTGAATCTGGTGGCCGCCAGCATGGCCAAAGCGATGGGTGCCAAGCGCTCTGTGGCCCGCGTCTACGCCCCTGTCTTTCGTGACTTGAGTACTTTTGATTATCAGCGACATTTTAATATTGATCGGCTGTTGAGCCTCGAGCACTTGACAGCGATGGAGTTGGCGAGGGCGATTCGCAATCCTGAGAGTGTAACGCTGGAGCATTTTGCACGCGGTCAATTGGAAGTGGTTGAGTTCGAAGTTAACAAGAAGGGGGCTTCGTTACACGTCCCGTTGAAAGAACTGAAGCTCTCGCCACACGTTCGCTTGGGTACGATTCAGCGTGGCGGCAAAACATGGATTGCCAGTGCCCAAGATGAAATTCGGCTAGGGGACTGGATCAGTTTGATTGGCCGTCAAAAGGAAGTCGAGGCTATTAAAAAATACTTTGACCACGGCAATCCGAATCGCCAGTTTGTAGTTATTGCAGGAGGCGGAGAAACAGGTTTTCACTTGGCCCGAGCGCTCGAAGGAGATCGATACCGCGTCTTGCTCATGGACGAATCGGCTCAGCGCTGTGACTTCTTGGCAACGCATCTCAAGCGAGCTACGGTCGTGCGGGCAGATGCGACGCGCAAAATTGTCTTGGAAGAAGAGCGTGTCGGCAGTTGCGATTATTTTGTCGCCTGCACTGGAAACGATGAAAATAACATCATGTCGGGAGTCGAGGCCAAAGATCTGGGCGCCAAACGTGTGATGGCTATTGTCGGTCGGCCAGATTATGCGGGGATCGTGCGCAAATTGGGAGTTGACCTGGCCGTTAGCGAACGAGATGCGATGGCTCGCCAAATCCTAAGCCTGCTGACTGAAGGGCCGTTACTTTCGCAGTTGCAACTGCCGTCCAGTGACGTATTCATTTTGGAATTAGAAGTCAGTGAAAGCTCGCACGTCACTACCTGCACGCTTGCTGATGCCTCGTTGCCAGAAGGCGTTTTGGTTACCGCTGTCATGCAAAAAGAATATGTACGGGTACCTACCGCAACCGACCGGCTGCACGCTGGAGACACGGCGCTCGTATTAGCCCATCAAACGCAATTAAATGAAGTCATGCGTGCATTCAAGCCCACGTAACAGTCCATTTCTTGCTGGTACACCAGGATGAATTACCGATTACTGAGCCGCATGTTGGGCGTTATCTCCATGCTGCTGGGATTGGCTATGTTGTTTTCTTTACCGTGGGCGCATCCCAGCCTTGGTTGGCGACATGGCTTGCCCCAGCCACAAGTATTCGAATGGCGTGGATGTGCGGGCCTATTAGTAAGCAGTTTGATATGCATAGTGGTTGGTACGTTGTTCTTGTGGTTTAGTCGCCATGCAACTGGCCAACTATTTCGCAAAGAGGCGATGGCAACAGTAGGTTTGTCCTGGTTACTGGCCACGTTGCTGGGAGGTCTGCCTTATCTTTTGAGTGGCACCTATCGAACTCCCTCTGTTCGTATGGACTTTGCAGACGCATTGTTCGAGTCGCAATCCGGTTTTAGCACGACAGGAGCGTCGGTTTTGACAGATGTTGAGCAGCCCGATTTGGTGCCGCATTGTATTTTGTTTTGGCGAGCCAGTACCCATTTTCTCGGCGGGCTGGGGATTGTGGTACTGCTGGTGGCATTGCTAGGCCAGGGTTCGGCCGGGAAAGCCATGATGCGTGCAGAGATCACTGGACCAACAAAAGACAGTACCCACAGTCGCGTTCAAAAAACGGCACTTGCATTTGCGATAATCTATTGTGGACTGACCGCGATCCTAGCATTGATTTACTGGTCACTGGGCATGTCTGTTTTCGATGCCACTTGCCATGCCTTTGGAACGATGGCGACTGGTGGGTTTAGCAATTACAACTTAAGTCTTGGGCACTTTCAAAGTACATGGATCGAACTTGTTACGATCGTTTTTATGATTTTGGCGGGGACGAATTTTACGTTGTTGTTTCTGTTTCTAACCGGTAAGTTTCGTAAGGGAATTCGCGATATCGAACTGCAGTTCTTCCTGGCCATCATCCTTATGGCAACTCTCATGATTGTCTTTTTCGGGAAACTCCGAGGTGATTTTGATAATTACTTTGACGGCATTCGACTAGCTCTTTTTCAGGTTGTTTCGATTATCACTACGACGGGCTATGCAACTTGCGACTATGACCAATGGAATAACTTTGGTCGCGGCGTTTTATTGTTATTGATGTTTGTTGGCGGATGTGCGGGGAGCACAGCAGGAGGAATGAAAGTGATCCGCCACGTTCTATTCGCAAAAATTGCGGCTCAAGAACTCGAGATCGCGTATCACCCACGCGTCGTACGCCCGCTCCGTCTTGGTGAACAGGTCTTGGAAGACATTGACCTGCGAAAGAGTATTCTCATTTATTTTGCGATGATTTCGGCGATCTTTGCTGCCACCTGGTTGATGTTAATCACCATTGAGCCGGACAAGCAATGGATCCAAACATCCGCATCCAACGGTCAAGTGAAAAATGAATTGGATCACAAACTGCTCGACTGCGCGAGCGCCATCGCCGCGACATTACACAATGTCGGACCTGGACTGGGTGTAGCTGGCCCTACCGTGAATTATGCAAATTTTGCTACTCCCAGTAAACTTCTTTTCGTGTTTCTAATGGTGCTAGGGCGACTTGAACTGTTCAGTATCCTCGTACTGTTTCTCCCTGGGTTCTGGCGAAAAATCTAACGCTTTTTCCTTCCACCAATCGTCATGAAAGTCAACCACGGTTCGCCGACAAACGCCCAATCGTAACTCGATCCGACTTTAAGTTAATATATTCGGATGTTGACATCCGATTTATTATGGATTAGATTTGCGGTCGTAAATGATTGCACAGTGAGGAAGGAGGTCAGATCATGCGGGCGACCGGGAATATTGGCGGAACTGCTGGTTGGATGGGGGTATGGTTAGCAGGTTTTATGGCCTGTGGCGACCCATTATTGGCACAGTTGGATTTTGAGATGGCGCCGATCAATTATGGAAAAGAAGTGACCAGTGATCGCATTGCAAAACTGGCTGAGTCGTTGGACAGCGGTCAGGTGAGGCTCGAATTTGACGCTCAACATGGCTGGTTGCCATCCATGTTAAAGCAATTGGATGTGCCGGTGGAATCGCAGGTGTTGGTCTTTTCGAAGACCTCGTTTCAATTGCACAAGATTGGTCCAAGTACGCCTCGAGCGATATATTTTAACGACGACGTCTATGTGGGTTGGTGTCGTAATGGTGACGTCGTGGAGTTGGGGGCAACGGATGCTCACCAAGGGGCGATTTTTTATACGCTGGACCAAGATGGCCAGCGGCCTCCAAAAATCCTGCGAGACCAAGGACAATGTTTGGCCTGTCATGCCACGAATCGCACTCAAGGCGTTCCTGGCTATTTAGTACGAAGTGTGTTTGCTGATCTGAGCGGACGACCACGTGGTGGCACGCGAACTTTTGTTACGGACCACAATAGTCCTTTCGACGAGCGATGGGGAGGCTGGTATGTTAGCGGTTTGCACGGAGCCATGCGGCACATGGGTAATGTGCGAGCGCAGGATAGGTTGCAACCCGAAGACATCAACCGCGACGAAGGCGCGAACGTCAAATCGCTTGATAAGTTGATTGATACTGAACCCTATTTGAGTCCTCACAGTGACCTGGTGGCCCTGATGGTTTTAGAACACCAAACTCAAATGCACAATTTGATCGCACGCGCCAATTACGAGGCGCGGACAGCGGAGTTTTACGACCGCGGAATCAATGAAGCATTGGGACGACCATTGGAAACGGTCAGCGAATCGACTCAACGTCGTATTGCCAGCGTGGGTGAAGCACTTGTTCGTTACATGCTGTTCGCAGATGAAGCCAAGTTGACCAATCCGATAAACGGAACTTCACTGTATCGCCAAAGATTCTCGCGCATAGCTGAGCGAGATTCCCAAGGGAGAAGTTTGCGGGACTTTGATTTGGAGACTCGTATGTTCAAGTTTCCCTGCAGCTATTTGATCTATAGCCAAGCCTTTGATAGTTTGCCGTTGCCAGTCATGCAATATGTTCGAAAGAGAATCAGCGACATATTGCTGAGGAACACTCGTGACGAGAAATATGGGCACTTATCGTCCAGTGATCGCCAATCGATCGTGCAAATATTGCTCCAGACAAAACCTGGATTTCTCGATGGTGCGCCGTCCAGTTGAAATAGATTCTCACGTATTCTGTTTACAAGCTGCCAATGCAGGTCAAGTGACATCGAAGCACACAGTATCAGTCCCATGGCTTCCTTCGCAGGTCCTTTGGTTTGCCTGCGAGTGCATTGTCACAGCTAAGAATTAGGGTGCGCAGAAACGGGAGAGCGAGGTACCTGCCGACCCGCTACTCAATTGATTCAGCCGGAGCTTGGTCCTCCCGATCCCCAAAATTAAGCTGAGAAAAGCACTAGCCCGGATTATTCATGAATGGAATCGATTGGGTTTGTGAGTTGCGAGCG